>JALQUE010000456.1 GCA_023260815.1 Roseovarius sp. | reverse complement strand
TGGTTCGACCCCGCCAAGGAGGCCGACGCCGCCACCGCCCTGATCGAACAGGGCGCCGACGTGATCCTGCAACACACCGATTCCACAGCGCCCCAGGCCGCCGCCGAAAAGGCCGGCGGCGTTGTGACCTTCGGACAGGCGTCCGACATGGCCGAATACAAGCCCTTCCCCCGCGTGAGTTCCATCATCGACAACTGGGCGCCCTATTACATCGCCCGCACCCAAGCGGTGATCGACGGCACATGGGAAACCCAGCAGGTCTGGCACGGCATCGATGAAGGCATGGTCGAAATCGGCGAGATCACCGACGCCGTGCCCGCCGATGTCCGGCAAGAGGCGCTGGCCATGCAAGCCGCCATCGCCGCCGGCGAATATCACCCCTTCACCGGCCCGCTGAAAAAGCAGGACGGCTCGGACTGGCTGGCCGAAGGGGAAACCGCCGATGACGGCACGCTTCTGGGCATGGATTTCTATGTCGAGGGGCTGGACGCCGAGATCCCGCAGTAACCCCCGCAGTAAACCCCGCCAGCGCCCCTGACCGTCCGGGTCAGGGCACTGCCACACCGCCGCGCGCGCCGGTCGCAAGATCGGCGCGCGCGCCCGTTCAGGGCGTTACCGGTTGCGCGGCTTGTCCTTCGTCGCTTGCTTGACCTTCGTCGGCTGCTTGTCCTTCGTCGCCTGTCGCACCACCTTGCCGAACGCGCGATCCTTCGCGCGCCGATCGCTCAGACTGACGGAATTCTGCGCGTCTTCCTCCTGAAGCTTGCGCCAGCGCGCCAGCCGCGCAGGATCAAGCCTGCCCTCGGCCACAGCCCCCTGCACCGCGCAACCCGGCTCGGTGTCATGCGCGCAATCGCGGAACCGGCACCCCGTGGTCAGCGCCTCGATATCCTCGAACACATCCGCGATCCCGGACGCTGCATCCGCCAGTTGCAATTCCCGCATCCCCGGCGTGTCCAGCACGATACTGCCACAGGGCACCATGTAAAGCTGACGGCGGGTGGTTGTGTGCCGGCCTCGTGCATCGGCCTCGCGCACCGCTTGCGTGGCGATATCGTCGCTGCCGGCAAGCGCATTGGTCAGGGTGGATTTCCCCACCCCCGATGACCCGAGAAACGCCACCGTCCGGCCCGGCCTGCACCAATCGGCCAGCGCCTTGCCCGGCTCTTCGGCGCGGGCATCCAGCGGCACGACCGCCACCCTCTCCGAGACACCGCGCGCGGCAGTGATAAAAGGGGCCGCATCCGTGGCAAGATCGGTCTTGGTCAGAACGATCACCGGCTCGGCCCCGGATTCGAACGCCAGCGCCACGTAACGCTCCAACCGGGCGATGTTGAAATCCTCGTTGCAGGACGTGACGATGAACACCGTGTCGATATTGGCCGCGATCAGCTGCACCTGCCGGTCATGGCCGGGCGCCCGACGCTTGAGCAGGCTGCTGCGCTCCAGCGCGCGGCTCGCCGCCGGAGTATCGCGGTCAAAAAGCAACCAGTCGCCCACGGTCACATCGGCGCGCGGCGGCACCTTGGCCTCGATCCCCTCGCCCAGCACCCGAAATCCGCTACGATGCACCGTGACCACCCTCACCGGGGGCGTCGCGACCATCTCATCGGCATCGACCTGCGCGGCAAAGAACGGACCCCAACCCAATTGCGCCAATGTCACGGGAGCGGGCTCTGTTTCGCCATCATGGCCCGCAGGCCCAACCGAAGGATCACGTGCCATCGCCCGGCCTTACCAGAACGCCGGGTCGGCCAACGCGCAGGCACAGGCACATGGCCCGCGCAGCGCCGCCAGCGCTTCGGTCGGCAGGTGCTGGCCGATCCCCTGACCCTGCAAGGCCGTGAATGTCTGGACGAACAGGTCGGTAAGCTCCGCCTGACGTCCCTGAACATCCGATGTGACTTTCAATATCCGCTCCTGTCCGCGCAAATTCAAAGCCACATAAGACGGCAGGCAGACGGCAATGCCAAGGGGGGAGACGGAAATTGCGCGATCATGCCCTTCGGCAGCGCCTTGCGGTGCCGCTCAGCCGCAATAGGCCCGCGACCGCGCGCGGGCATGCGACAGCGCAGGATACGGGCAGCACCGCCCCAAATCCGGAAACAGCGCCAGCAGGGCATCCCGCGTGGTCACATCCATCTGCGACAGCGCGCCCGGCGTGGGCCGGAAGCTTTCCACCGGCAGCCCCTCGGCGCAGATCACCTCATGACGGTCGAACACCAGATTGTAGTAGGTGACCGCCTCGGCGCCCTGCGCCACGCAGATCGCTTCGCTGACCATCGCCAGCCCCTTCAGCCGCATGAGGCAAGGCTGATCGTCCGCGACCCCTGAAATCCTGTAACCGGGAATAAGCGCCCGATGCCCCGCCGCAAGCCGCAGATCGCGCGACGGCATCATCGGCCCCACCGCCCGCGGCGCCACCCGAATCGGCGCCAGCGACGGGTCGTCGTGCATCTGCGCCGCGGTCACCGTCCGGCACCAGATCAGGCGCACCGGTTGCAGGCCATTGTCGCGGGTCACGACCATATCGCCGGGATGCAGCATCTCGATACGCCTCGGCCCAAGCGGCGTGCGCAGATTGGCCTCGCCACACAGGCCCGTCAGATACCGCAGACCTGTTGACGGTGGTGCCGGAACATTGCCTGCATAGCTCATTTTCGCGCGCCTCCGGTCCTTTGATCATGCGGGATCATTTCACCAAGAATGCCCCCGCACCGCGCCAGAAATTTGGTCTCAACAAGGACAGAATGTGGCGCGGCGCGCGACCGCATCTTGCCCCCTTCCCCACGGGGCGAACACGTGCCATCTTCGCGCCATGACACAGATCGTATCCCCCGCCGGTATCCCGGCCAGCCGTTTCGCCTTTGGCACCATGCAATTTGGCGGCGCCGCCGATGAGGCCGCCAGCCGCGCCATGTTCGACGCCTGCATCGACGCCGGCATCACCCATTTCGACACCGCCAATCTTTACACCGATGGCGCCTCCGAGGAGATGCTGGGCCGCTTCGCAGCCCCCCTCCGCGACCGGCTGGTGATCGCCACCAAGGCGGGCTACGCCGGCGGTGCCGGGCGCGATAACATCTTGGCGCAGTTCGATATATCGCGCCAAAGGCTCGGCATGGACCATGTCGAGATCCTCTATCTCCACCGCTTCGATCCCGACACCGATCTGCGCGAAACCCTCGACACCTTTGCCAGCCTGCGCGACGCGGGCAAGATCGGCCATGTCGGCCTGTCGAACTTCGCGGCGTGGCAAGTGATGAAAGCCGCCTGCATCGCGCAGGATGTCGACCTGCGCGTGTCGATCCTGCAACCGATGTACAGCCTCGTGAAACGTCAGGCCGAGGTCGAGATCCTGCCGATGTGCCACGCCGAAGGCATCGCCATAGCCCCCTATTCGCCGCTGGCAGGCGGGCTTCTGACCGGCAAATACGCGCAAGGCGGCAAAGGCCGGCTGACCGAGAACGACCGCTATGCCACGCGCTACGGTCAGGACTGGATGCACAAGACCGCCCGCGACCTCACCCTGATCGCGGACGAGCTTGGCACCCACCCCGCCACGCTGGCCGCCGCATGGGCCGCACGCCACCCGGCTGGCCCGACGCCGATCCTGTCGGGCCGCTCGGCCGAGCAGCTGAAACCGTCGCTCGACGCGATCGCCTTCCAGATGGATGACGCGCTCTATGCCCGGCTTGCGGCGCTCAGCCCCGCGCCGCCCCCCGCCACCGACCGGCTGGAAGAGGCCTGACATGCCCCGCCGCGACAGCCTGCCCGACACCGCCTCGGTCGCCACCACTGGCGACGCGGGCCGCTTGCACGCCCCGTCAGCCGAGCGGAACACCGGCCCGATCCTGTCTCTGATCCGCCATCACGGCCCCGCTACGGGCCGCGTTCTGGAACTGGCCTCGGGCACCGGTCAGCACGCTGCGGCCTTCGCCGCCGCCCTGCCCGGCCTTGACTGGCAACCGTCCGAGATCGACCCCGCCCGCCGCGCCAGCATCGACGCATGGGCCGCCGGCGCCGACGCGCCCAACCTGCGCCCGGCCATCGCACTCGATGCCACCGCCCCCGGCTGGGGGGCCACACAGGCGGGTCAGGACATGATCCTGACGGTCAATCTGCTGCACCTCATCAGCACCCCCGAGGCCCGCACCCTGATCGACGAAGCGGCCAAGGCGCTCGCCCCGGATGGCCGCCTTGTCGTCTACGGCCCCTTCCTGCGCTCGGGCGAGGCGACATCTGAAGGCGATGCCAGCTTTGACGCCAGCCTGCGCGCCCAAGACCCCGAGATCGGCTACAAGGACGATTTCGACGTGATCGACTGGATGCACGAGGCCGGGTTGATCCTTGTCGACGTGGTCGAGATGCCCGCCAACAATCTGGGCATCGTGGCACGGCGTCCGGCCTGATCCCAAAGACCCGGTCACAGCTGATGACCATGGCCCGCGCGCCGAAATCGCCACACCGGCCCGTTTCCCCTTTGCGGTGCGACCGAATCGCTGTTCCATGTCGCATCCCGCGTACCCAGTAAGGATGGTGCCCCATGTCGATCATGAAACTGCTCCAACAGGCACAGGGCGGCAACGGCCTTGGTCAACTTGCCCAACAGTTCGGCCTGGATGACGCCAAGGCGCAGGATCTTGCCCAGATGCTCGCCCCGGCCATTGGTCAAGCCGCCAAGAAACGTGCCGAAGGCGGTCAGGCCGACACGGTTCTGGCCTTCATGCGCGGCGAGGACAACGCCAGCTTCTTCGACGATCCCGCCGCCGCCGCCACCCCCGAGGGCATGGCGCAGGGTCGCTCTTTTCTCGATGGCCTGATGGGCGG
>JALQUE010000454.1 GCA_023260815.1 Roseovarius sp. | reverse complement strand
GACAGGCCGCGGACCGCTCCCGCACCGACGCGATACCGACGTCATACCGACGCGATACCGAACGCTCTTTTTGCGATATTTCAAAGGGTTAATCTAGATTCGGGGCACCTTGCGGCATCACCGCCCGCCGCACCATGTCCCAATAGATTTTCTGGACATCCGGCAGGCTCAACCGCCCGCCTTCCCGAAACCATGTATTGACCCCGGTCAACATCGCGATCACCGCCATCGTGGTGATCTTCGGCTCGGCCACATCAAAGATCCCCTGCGCCACGCCCTGCCGCAGAATGCGTTCCAGCTGATCCTCATAGCGCCGCCTAAGCCCTTCTATAACCTCAAAGTTTTCTGGACTCAGATTGCGCAGCTCCATGTACGAGATAAACACCGCGTCAGCCCGCTCATAGTTGAAGCGGATGTGAAACCGGGCGAACCTCTCCAGCCGCTCCATGGGCGCATCGGGCGCCGCCTCGGCCTCCCATGCCGCCAGCAGGTCATCCATATGCGCCTTCATCAGATCGAACAGCAGGGTCTGCTTATCGGGCGTGTAATTGTACAAAGCCCCCGCCTGAACACCCACCTCACCCGCGATTTGTCTCATGGAAACAGCGGCATAGCCCTCACTGGCAAACAGGCGCAACGCGGCATCCCGCACCCGCGGGCCTGTGATGTCGGAATGCGATCCTTGGGTTCTGGCCATGACGGGCAAATTATCTGAACACCCGTTCAGATCAAAGCCCTTGCTTGCCCTCGCCCCTCAAACAGTGGCAAGAGAGAGACAACACACTGTTCCCGAGGTCCGATCCATGCGCGCCGGCACCCTTGTTTTCTTGGCTTTTGTGACCCTTTCCGGGGCTGGATGCACGCGACTTCCCCCGCTTGATGAGACGCTTGATCCCGATCTGCGCGACGCCCCCTACCCACAGCTTGTGCCCGCCGAAACCCTCCGCTCACGGGCGCCGTCCCCCGATCTGACCACCGAAGACCGCACCGATATCGACGCCCGCACCGCCACCCTGCGCGCCCGCGCCGACACCCTGCGCGGCGCCGTGATCGACCCCGACACCCGCGCCCGCATGGCCCGCGGCGTACAGGAACGATGACCCCCTTGAAAACCTGCGTTGCAAGGCCGGGACGAACCCGTTACATCGCGCTTCCATACCAGCCCTGAAGCGACGAATGGAGACCGACATGACAGACCCCCTGCGCCTTGGCATCGCTGGATTGGGGACCGTCGGCACCGGCGTCGTCAAGATCGTCCGCCAGAAAGCCAGCCTGCTGGCCGCGCGGGCGGGCCGACCCATCACGATATCGGCCATCTCGGCGCGCACCCGCGACAAGGATCGTGGCGTGACCTTGTCGGATTACGCATGGGAAGATGATCCCGTCGCCCTCGCCACGCGCGACGACGTGGATGTGTTTGTCGAATTGATGGGCGGCAGCGACGGGCCGGCCAAGGCCGCGACCGAAGCCGCCATCGCCGCAGGCAAGGACGTGGTCACCGCCACCAAGGCGATGCTGGCTCACCACGGCCAGGCTCTTGCAATCGCTGCAGAAAACGCCAGTCGCGTGTTGCGCTTCGAGGCCGCCGTCGCCGGTGGCATCCCGGTCATCAAAGCCCTGACCGAAGGCCTTGCCGGCAATGAGATCACCCGTGTGATGGGCGTGATGAACGGCACCTGCAACTACATCCTGACCCGTATGCAATCGGCGGGCCTGCCCTATGACACGGTGTTCGACGAGGCCGCGCAGCTTGGCTATCTCGAAGCCGACCCGACCCTCGATGTGGGTGGCATCGACGCCGGTCACAAACTGTCCTTGCTGGCCTCGATCGCCTTTGGAACGCAGGTCGATTTCGACGCGGTCGATCTGGAAGGCATCGAGAAAGTCACCATCGCCGACATCCGTCATGCCGCCGATATGGACTACCGCATCAAGCTGCTTGGCGTCGCCCGGATGACGGGCCGTGGACTCGAACAGCGCATGTCGCCCTGTCTTGTGCCCGCCGACAGCCCCTTGGGTCAGCTTGAGGGGGGCACCAACATGGTGGTTCTGGAAGGCGACATGGTGGAACAGATCGTCCTGCGCGGTCCCGGTGCAGGCGAAGGCCCCACCGCCAGCGCCGTGATGGGCGACGTGATGGATATCGCGCGCGGCTGTCGCGTCTCGACCTTCGGACAGCCCGCCAAGGGCCTGCAAAAAGCCCAAAGCGCACTGGGGGCCACCCCTGCACCCTACTACCTGCGCATGGCGCTCGAGGATAAACCCGGCGCTCTGGCCAAGGTGGCGGCGGTGCTGGGCGAGGCGGGAATATCCATCGACCGGATGCGCCAGTATCGCCACGATGACACCACAGCCCCGGTGCTGATCGTGACCCACAAGACCACCCGCAGCGCGCTGGATTCAGCGCTTGACGCCATGTCGCGGCTTGACGTCGTGGCCACCGACCCCGTCGCCCTGAGAATAGAAACCGTGTGACTGCAGGCACCCGAAACACCCGCGACACTTGTGCGCGCAGGGTGCTGCCGCTAATGCTTACGCGACTTGCATCAAACAAGGATTTGCCATGACCGCCGCCGATTTCAACGACCGCATGCTGTCTCTGGGCCTCGCCCGTGTCTCCGAAGCTGCGGCCCTGGCCTGCGCCGACCTGATCGGTCGCGGCGACGAGAAAGCCGCCGATCAGGCGGCGGTGAACGCCATGCGTGAACAGCTCAACATGCTTAGCATCAAGGGCGTTGTGGTGATCGGCGAAGGCGAGCGTGACGAGGCGCCAATGCTCTATATCGGCGAAGAAGTGGGCACCGGCGACGGCCCCGGCGTGGATATCGCCCTCGATCCACTGGAAGGCACCACCCTGACGGCCAAGGCCATGCCCAATGCGCTGACCGTGATCGCCATGGCCCCGCGCGGTACGCTGCTGCACGCCCCGGATGTCTATATGGACAAGCTGGCCATCGGGCCGGGCTATCCCGTCGATGTCGTCTCTCTCGAGATGTCTCCGCGTGAACGGGTCGAGGCTCTGGCCAAGGCCAAAGGCTGCAAACCCTCGGATATCACCGTGTGCATCCTGGAACGTCCCCGCCATCAGGAAATGATCGCCGATGTGCGCGGCACTGGCGCCGCGATCCACATGATCACCGATGGGGACGTGGCGGGCGTCATGCACTGCGCCGAACCTGAATTGACAGGGATCGACATGTATATGGGGGCCGGTGGCGCCCCCGAAGGCGTGCTGGCCGCCAGCGCGCTGAAATGCATGGGGGGCCAGATGTGGGGCCGGCTTCTGTTCCGCAACGATGACGAAAAAGCCCGCGCGGCCAAGGCCGGGATCACCGATCTCAACCGGATCTATTCCCGCGACGAGATGGTGACCGCCGATGTGATCATCGCGGCAACCGGCGTGACCGACGGCTCGGTCGTCTCGGGCATCAAGCGCCGCCCCGGTTACGTCGAAACCGAAACCGTGCTGATGCGGTCCAAGACCGGCTCGCTGCGCCGGATGATTTACCGCAACCCCACCCGCTGATCCGGCGGGGCGGGGGTGGACGCCTATCTTGGCATTGCGCATTCACTGACCGGGCGGCGCTGGATCGGCCCCGGCGTCGAGGTCGAGCGCCTTGCCGAGGCCATGGCCCAGTCCACCGGCCTGCCCCGTCCCCTGTGCCAAACGCTCGCGCGTCTGGGTGTGCCCGAAACCGAAGCCGAGCCCTATCTTGAACCGTCGCTGCGCGATCTGTTGCCCGATCCGCGCAGCCTGCGGGACATGGAACCCGCCGCCGCCCGCTTCATCGCGGCAGTCCGCGCCCGCCAGCGCATCGCGATCTTCGCGGATTACGACGTGGATGGCGGCGCGTCCGCTGCGCTGCTGATCGACTGGCTGCGCCAGATGGGCCTTGCGGCAACGCTCTATATCCCCGACCGGATCGACGAAGGCTACGGCCCCAACGAACCCGCCATGGCCGAGCTTGCGGCGGCCCATGATCTGATCATCTGCGTCGATTGCGGCACCCTCAGCCATGACGCGATCGCGGCGGCACATGGCGCTGATGTCGTGATCCTCGATCACCATCTGGGCGGCGAGACGCTGCCTTCGGCGCTGGCGGTGGTCAATCCCAACCGGCAAGACGAATCCGGCGATTTGGCGCATCTCTGCGCCGCCGCCGTGGTGTTCCTGATGCTGGTCGAAGCCGGGCGGCAGTTGCGCGCGCTTGGCGAAAAAGGCCCTGATCTGATGGCCATGCTCGATCTTGTGGCGCTGGCCACCGTGGCCGACGTGGCGCCCCTGAAGGGTGTGAACCGCGCCTTTGTCCGGCAGGGTTTGCGAATCATGGCGCATCGCGACCGGCCCGGCCTTGTCGCGCTGAGCGATGTGGCGCGGCTCGATACGGCACCCTCGGCCTATCACCTCGGCTTCGTGATGGGTCCGCGCGTCAACGCCGGCGGGCGGATCGGCAAGGCCGATCTGGGCGCGCGCCTGCTGGCCACCCGCGACATCTCGGAAGCGCGGTCGCTGGCCGAACGGCTTGATCAACTGAATTCCGAACGCCGCGACATCGAAGCAGGGGTGCGCGCCGCCGCCCTGGCCCAAGCCGAGGCCCGCGGGCTGGACGCGCCATTGGTCTGGGCCGCAGGTGAAGGCTGGCATCCCGGCGTTGTCGGCATCGTCGCGTCGCGCCTCAAGGAAGTGACGAACCGGCCCGCCATCGTGATCGGTATGGATGGCGACGAGGGAAAGGGCTCGGGGCGGTCCATATCGGGCGTCGATCTGGGCGCGTCTATCCAACGCCTTGCCGCCGAGGGTCTGC
This sequence comes from Roseovarius sp., assembly GCA_023260815.1. Classification (GTDB taxonomy): domain Bacteria; phylum Pseudomonadota; class Alphaproteobacteria; order Rhodobacterales; family Rhodobacteraceae; genus Roseovarius. The sequence goes on along the minus strand of JALQUE010000454.1, from coordinate 794 downwards.
TGATCAAGGGCGGCGGGCACCGCATGGCCGCAGGTCTTACTGTGGCGCGCGACCAGCTTGAGGACGCGATGGCGCGCCTGTCCGAGTTGCTGGACCGGCAAGGCTCTGGCGCCGCAGGCCCGGCCGATCTGCGGCTTGATGGTGTCCTGATGCCCGGTGCAGCCACGGTCGAGCTGGTCGAACGGATCGAAGCTGCCGGCCCCTTTGGCGCAGGCGCGCCCGGGCCGCGCTATGTGTTCCCCGACATGCAGATCGGCTTTGCCAAACGCGTGGGCGATGCGCACCTGAAACTGCGCTTCGGTGACGGGCTGTCTGGTCAGCTGGACGCCATCGCCTTTGGCGCCTTCGACAGCCCGCTTGGCATGGCGCTGATGTCGCATGGCGGCGCACGGTTCCATCTGGCCGGACGGATCGGGATCAACGAATGGGGTGGCCGCCGCACCGCACAGCTTCAGTTGGAAGACGCGGCACCAGCCTGACGCGGACATACGCCCGCGCGCTCCACCCCGATTCCCCGTCCCGCCCGCCTGCGCCCCAGGATCGCGTCTCGACCCGGTCCATACCTGCTTTGACAGCGTCATCCTGCACGATCGCGCCCTTTGAAAACCGGGCGACAGCCCTGTCTGACCGGCATTTCGGAAATTCGGGGCCACTGGCGAAAAAACTGCTTGAACAGGTCATGTCACTTCTCTAGATAGCCTTTCACGCGCAGCAGTGGCCCGTTCGTCTATCGGTTAGGACGCCAGGTTTTCAACCTGGAAAGAGGGGTTCGATTCCCCTACGGGCTGCCACTC
>JALQUE010000424.1 GCA_023260815.1 Roseovarius sp. | reverse complement strand
TGGGGCGTATCTTTGGGGCGAATGTTGCGCTGATGATGGTGATGAAGGGCTTGCCGCTGGCCTATTCCAAGGACATGCAGGAGGACAAGGAGCAGGTCTTCGATGCCGCCGATACCTTGATGCTGGCGCTGGCGGCGATGGATGGCATGGTGCGCGACATGGCCCCGCAGCGCGCCGCACTGGAGGCCGCGGCGGGCGCCGGATTCAGCACGGCGACCGATCTGGCGGATTGGCTGGTGCGGGTGCTGGGGATGCCCTTCCGCGAGGCGCATCACGTCACGGGCAGCCTTGTGGCGATGGCCGAGCGCAAGGGCTGCGATCTGCCGGAGTTGAGCCTTGAGGAGATGCAATCGGTGCATGGAGAAATCGACGCATCGGTCTATGATGTTCTGGGTGTGCATAATTCGGTGGCGTCGCGGATGAGCTATGGCGGAACCGCCCCCGAACAGGTGCGCGCGCAGATCGCACGCTGGAAGGAGATTGTGGGATGAAACGCATGGTTGGAATACTGGCGCTGACCGCGATGGCGGGGCTGGCGGGCTGCGGCGCCGATGGAGACCCGATCCGCCCCACGGCAAAGGCGAATGTCGGTGTCGGTGATCGTGGCGTGAACGGGTCGGTCGGGGCCGGTTGGATCCGCGGCAATGTCAGCATGCATGTGGGCACGACGCTGTGAGGTGGGTCTGGCTGGCGCTGGCCATCTGGGGCGCTGTGCACCCGATGAGCTGGTTCATTGCCTGGTTCAGGGAAAACGGTGTCGATCTGATGGGCATGGTGGATGCGTGGCACGCCAATGCCGCCACCAGCGGGCTGGTCTGGGATCTGACGATTGCGGCGGTCACGCTGACGATCTGGGTGATCTGGGAGTGCGTGACGCGGCGCGCATGGCTGGGCCTGATCGCGATTCCGGCGACCTTTGGCATCGGGGTCAGCTGCGGTCTGCCGCTTTATCTGTTCCTGCGGTCGGGTCAGCGGTAAAGCGGCGGGAAACCGGCACTGGCGCCTGACCGGCAGCACGGGCCACACGCCTGCTGACATGGCCTTGTGTGGCTGCAAAATGCATAATGTGGTCCGCAAAAGCAGTATTGTTGCCAAAATTTGGACATGATCGGCAGTCATACATTTCCTCGAAGACAGTTTTGTTGATGAGGATACCGAGACGATGACCGAAGCTGTAACCCCTATGGCGCTTCTGGAAGCGCCGTCCAAGCCCAAGCCCCCCACCGCGAAGCTGATCGAGGATGTCGCGCGCAAGTTCGGGATCAGCCCGTTGCGGCAGTTTCGCGAGCTGATGCGCCTGTGTGCCGGCTGGCGGGCGATGGATTTCCACGAATATTACAGCAATCAGGTTTATCGGCCTGAACTGAGCCTTGCCGAGAAGATGACCTATGTGGGCGAGAAGGGCAGCGCGCGGTTGAACCGGCGCCTGTCGCCCTTGCCGATCACCGTCCTGCGCCCCTTTGTGCGCGACAAGGTCATGTACGGTGCGGTCATGGAGAGTTTCGGATTTCCGGTGCCGGGCCTGCAGGCGGTGTTTTCGAAGGACCGCAGCTATGGCAATCTGCGCTCTTTGCGCAGTGTCGAGGATATCGAGATGTTCCTCATGACCGAGGCCAGCTATCCGCTGTTCGTGAAGCCCGAAGAGGGATCGGGCAGCATTGGATCGGCCCTGATTTCGGGCCTGGATCGGGGGGCGCGCGCGCTGATCCTGTCGAATGGCAAGACGATCGACCTGCGGGCCTTCGCCAGTGAAGTCGATGCCACCTACGAAGACGGTTTCCTGTTTCAGGACGCGGTGCAGCAGCATTCCATGATGAGCGATGTTGCCGGGCAGGCCGTGGGCAGTATCCGCGTGGTCACGGTGTATGACGGTGCAACGCCGAGTTGTCTTTATGCGCTGTGGAAAGTGCCTTCGCCAGAGGCCATGTCGGACAATTACTGGCAGCCGGGCAGCATGCTGGCCGAGTTGGACAAGACCAGCGGCAAGGTTTTGCAGTGTCGCCGGGGCAGTGGCCCGGATCAGGAGGTCATCGACCGGCATCCGGTCAGTGACGCCGTGTTCACCGAGGTGCAGATCCCCCATTGGGACGAGGTGCTTCGGATGACCGGCGCGGCGCATGAGGTGCTGCCCAAATTCGGTGTCATCGGCTGGGATATCGCGATCACGCCAGAGGGGCCGCTGATCATCGAGTGCAACGGCAATCCGCATCACATGCTGTATCAGCTGGCGACCGGCACTGGCATTCATAACCCCGATTTTGCCCCGGTGTTCGACCGGGTGGCCGAGCGGTCCCGAACCTATCTGGACGCGCTCAAACGCAAGATGCGGGCGGCTCGCAGCCGCAAGTGATCGCATGGGGTCCGGGGGCGGTGCGATCGGCCCGCCCCCGGACCCCGTGTCGTGACCTGCGCCGCGATTCGGATTGATCCGAACGGTAAATCGCCGTAATGGCGCGACATGGATCATTTTCTTTATCGCAATGGCGAGCTTTACGCCGAAGATGTGCCCGTGGCCGAGATCGCGGCCCAGGTGGGCACGCCGTTCTATTGCTATTCGACCGCGACGCTGAGCCGGCATTTCCGCCTGTTCGACGAGGCGTTGGCCGGGACCGAGCATCTGATCTGCTATGCGATGAAAGCGGCCAGCAATCTGGCGATCCTCAAGACGCTGGCCGAGCTTGGCGCGGGGATGGACGTGGTCTCGGGCGGGGAATACGCACGCGCCAAGGCCGCAGGCGTGCCGGGCGAGCGAATCGTCTTTTCGGGCGTCGGCAAGACCCGTGACGAAATGCGGATGGCGCTTGAGGGGGGAATTCGGCAGTTCAACGTCGAATCCGAGCCCGAGATGGCGGCCCTGAACGAGGTGGCGCTATCCTTGGGGATGCGCGCGCCGATCACCGTGCGTGTCAACCCGGATGTGGATGCCAAGACCCACGCCAAGATCGCCACCGGCAAGAGCGAGAACAAGTTCGGCATCCCGATCGCCCGCGCCCGAGAGGTCTATGCCGAGGCGGCGGCGATGCCGGGGCTGGAGGTGGTCGGGATCGATGTGCATATCGGCAGCCAGTTGACCGAGCTGGAGCCGTTCCGGCTGGCCTATGAAAAGGTCGCCGATCTGACCGAGGCGCTGCGCGCGGATGGGCACGACATCCGGCGGCTTGATCTGGGCGGGGGTCTGGGCATTCCCTATACCCGGTCGAACGAGGCGCCGCCTTTGCCGATGGATTATGGCCAGCTTATCAAGGAGACGGTCGGGCATCTGGGCTGTGAGATCGAGATCGAGCCGGGCCGTCTGGTGGTGGGCAATGCCGGGATTCTGGTGAGCGAGGTGATTTACCTCAAGGCCGGGGAGGGGCGCGATTTCCTGATCCTCGATGCGGCGATGAACGATCTGATCCGACCGGCAATGTACGACGCCTATCACGACATCGTCCCCGTCCGCGAGCCGCAGCCCGGTGCCGAGCAGGCGGCCTATGACATTGTCGGGCCGGTCTGCGAATCGGGCGATACCTTTGCCAAGGCACGGATGATGCCGGGGCTGGCGCAGGGCGATCTGGTGGCGTTTCGGAGTGCGGGCGCCTATGGCGCGGTGATGGCCAGCGAGTATAACACACGGCCGCTTGTGCCCGAAGTTCTGGTGCATGAGCATCAATTCGCTGTCATCCGGGCAAGGCCGACCTTTGACGAGATCATAAATCGAGATACCATCCCCGAGTGGCTGTGACGCGATGGGCGTGTCCGGCCCCTGAAGGGAACGGAGCATGCAGCGGCAAACCACCCCTCTGACACCTGTGCTGAGCCGGCTGCGCCGGCCCCTGACCCTGACATGGGCGGGACTGATCGCGGAACGGCTGGTCAGGGCATTCTGGCCGCTATGGTCGCTGGTTGCCACCGTATCGGCGGTGTTGCTTCTGGGGTTGCATGACCTGATGCCTCTGGAACTGGTGTGGGGGGCGATGATCGCCGCGTTGCTGGCGTTCGGGCTCTTTGCGGTCCGGGGGCTGAGGGCGTTTCGCTGGCCAAGCCGCGAGGACGCGTTGGCGCGGATCGATGCCAGCCTGCCGGGTCATCCGCTGGCGGCGCTGGCGGATGCGCAGGCGGTGGGCAGCGGTGATCGCGGATCGGAAGCCCTGTGGCGCGCGCATCAGGCGCGTATGGCCGACCGCGCCGCCGAGGCGCGTGCGGTCGAGCCGGATCTGAGGCTGTCGACGCGCGATCCTTTCGGGCTGCGGTATGTCGCTTTGTTGGGTCTGGTGGTGGCCTTGCTGTTCGGGTCGGTCTGGCGCGTGGGGAGCGTGGCGGGCATGGGGCCGGGCGGCGGCGCCGCGTTGGCCAATGGCCCGGCTTGGGAAGGCTGGATCGAGCCGCCTGCCTATACCGGCTTGCCCAGCCTGTATCTGAATGACCAGACCGGGGTGATCGAGACACCAGAGGGCAGCCGTATCACTGTGCGTCTTTATGGAGAGGTGGGCGCGCTGAGCGTTGCCGAGACGGTCTCGGGACGGACGGAAGATGTGGGAGCCGCAACAGACCCCGAACAGGGGTTCGACATCACGCAGGACGGCACGCTGATGATCGACGGACCCGGCGGCCAAAGCTGGACCATAACGGCGCTGCCGGATACGGGGCCAAGCGTGCAGATCATGCAGACCGGCGTCGAAACCACCTTTGACGGGCAGATGAGCCAGCCGTTCCGCGCGATGGACGATTACGGCGTCGTCGAGGGGCGGGCGGTGTTCCGGTTGGACATGGCCGAACTGAGCCGCCGTCACGGGCTGCAGGCCGAGCCCGATCCGCGTGATCCGATCGAATTGGACCTGCCGATGCCGATCACCGGCGACAGGGCCGAATTTACCGAAACCCTGATCGAAAACCTGTCGCAGCATCCTTGGGCGCATCTGCCGGTGACGCTGCAACTTGAGGTGCGTGACGCCGATGGTCAGGCCGGGCTGAGCGCGCCCCAGCAGATGCGGCTTCCGGCGCGGCGGTTTTTCGATCCGATGGCGGCAGCGGTGATCGAGCAGCGCCGCGATCTTTTGTGGGCCAAGGACAACGGCAAGCGGGTGACGCAGGTTTTGCGGGCGGTGTCGCACCGGCCCGAAGATGGTCTGTTCCGGTCGGAAACCGCCTATCTCAAGCTGCGGGTGATCTTGCGGCGGCTGGAGACGTTGGTGCGGCATGACAGTCTGGACACAGAGGCGCAGGACGAGATCGCGCAGGCGCTGTGGGATCTGGCGATCCTGCTGGAAGAGGGCGATATCGGCGACGCGCTGGAGCGGATGCGCGCGGCACAGGAGCGGCTGAGCGAAGCGATGCGCAATGGCGCGACCGAGGAAGAGATCGC
>JALQUE010000388.1 GCA_023260815.1 Roseovarius sp. | reverse complement strand
CGCAAGGCCCGTCAGACCCCGACTGACCCCACCACAGCACGCCGCCCCAAACAGCAGATCGCAGCCATCCCTTGCGACAGCGTTTTGCCTGCCGCTGATGTGTCGGGGTACAGGCGAAACGCGTTAGTGGCGCATGATGCTGTGCGTGGGATCATAGGGCGATGGGTCAATCACCGTCGCGGTCACCATCTCACCGCACAGATCCACCGCCATCACCGTTCCCGCCTCCGCCAGGTCGGGCGCAACAAAGGCATAGGCAAGGTTCTGGCCAACCCGGTACCCCCACGCCCCCGAGGTGACAGTCCCGACCACCTTGCCATGCAGCATCACCGACGCTCCGGGATGGGCCGGGGCATGGCTGGCGTCAACCGTCAGGGTCACGCGCTTCTTGCGCATTCCAATGTCCCGGTGACGCCTCAGCAGCATGTCTTTGCCCACGAACGCGCCTTTGTCGACAGTGACAAAGCGCTCCAACCCTGTCTCGAACGGGTCAAACTCGGTCAGCAGATCGGCTTTCCAGTGCAAAAAGCCCTTCTCCATGCGCATCGCTTCGACTGCACGGGCGCCGAACAGGGTCATGCCATGCGCCTTGCCGGCCTCGCGCAGGGCCAGATACGCGGCATGAAGCGATGCGTTGGGGACATGGATCTCATAGGCCAACTCCCCCGAAAAGCTGACGCCCAGAACCGTCGCCGGGGCAAATCCGATGAAACACTCGCGCACCGATAGCCACGGAAAGGCGTCTTTCGACCAATCGGCACGGCTCACCGCCCGCATGACCTCGCGCGCCCGCGGACCCGCCAGCACCAGGATCGTCTGATCGTTGGTCAAACTCCTGAACTGGACATCCTCGGCGTCCCGAACATGGGCGCGCAGCCAGTCCATGTCGTGAAGTTCCGACGCCGCCGCAGACCCGTACCAGACCCGCGCCGAACCACGATCCGATGCAGGCAGATTGGCGATCGTCGCCTCGGCCTTGATCATCCCATGATGGTTGAGAAGATAGGCCAGCCCGACCCGGCCTTCGCGCTTGGTGACAGGCCCGCAGATCATCCGATCCAGAAAGGCGTGCCGATCCGCGCCGGTGATCTCGATCCGGTTGAACCCGTTCACCTCGGTCAGCCCGACAGCGGTTTGCACGGCCTTCACGTCGGCGGCGACCAGATCGAAGGTCTCGTCAAAGTCAAAACCGAGCGTGGGATGAAACGCAGAATCAGGCTTGATGTAATCCACACGTTCCCACCCGTTCACCACGGTAAACTCCGCCCCTTCGGCGGCCAGTACGGCGGTCAGCGGCGTGGTCCTTGCCGGGCGGCCCGCCGGGCGGTGCTCATGCGGGAAATGAAAGCGGAATTCATTGCGATAATCCTCGATCGCCTTGAGGGATGTCAGCTCGACATTGGCATGTCCGGCAAACCGCCTTGGGTCCAGGCACCAGGTGTCATAGCACGCCTCGCCATGGACGATCTGTTGCGCCAGCAGCCAGCCATGCCCGCCGCCCTCCCCCAGACCGGCGCGCAGCCCGATGATACAGAACGCATTCCGCTTGCCGGGGATCGGACCGACCAGAGGGGCGCCATCGATGGTGTAGGTGATCGGCCCGTTCACGACGCGCTTGATGCCGGCCCGCGTCAAGACCGGCATCCGCCGAAACGCCCCCCCCAGCACATCCATCACCCGATTCAGATCATCCGGGCACAGATCATTGGCAAAAGACGGGCTGATCCCGTCCATCCCCCAGGTCTTGCAATCCTGCTCATAAAATCCGACCAGCAGCCCGTTCTTTTCCTGCCGGCAGTAATAATCCGAGATCGGACAGCGCAGCAGCGGCATACGGTGCCCGGCATCGACGATCTCGGGGATGTCCTCGGTCACGAAATACTGGTGTTCCATCGACGCCACGGGATGCTGCACCCCCATCATCGCCGCCACCTCGTTGACCCGGTAACCGCAGGCATTGACGACGATATCCGCGTCGATATTGCCCTTGTCCGTCTGCACGGTCCAGGTGTCGTCGCTGTGCTGGGTCAGGCCGGTGACCGCCGTGTGACGATAGACTTCGGCCCCCGCGCGGCGCGCGTGAAACGCCAGCGCCTGACACAGTTGCGCCGGGTCGATATCGCCATCCTCGCCATCCCACAGACCGCCCAAAAGGCTCTCGGTTGAAATCAACGGATGACGGCGCGCGCATTCTGCGGCGTCGATCACCTCGAACGTGACTCCCATGCCCCGCGCCATCGACGCGAAATGGCGATAGCCCTGCATCTGTCCCGGCGTATTGGCCAGCCGAATGCCACCATCGCCATGGTGATACCCGACAGGATAGGCCGGATCGTCGCGCAGCTTCTTGTACAACTGGATCGAGTGGGATTTCAGCCCGACCATCGTCTGGTTCATGCCGAAATTCGTCACCTGCGCCGCCGAATGCCACGTCGTCCCCGAGGTCAGCTCATCGCGTTCGACAAGCACGACATCGCTCCAGCCTTCTTCGGTCAGGTGATAGAGCGTCGAACACCCTGCGATCCCGCCGCCGATGACAACAACCTTGGTGCGCGATTTCATGGTCGATCCCCGCCGATATCTGCCCGCGACAGGGGCGCGTTTTGGGGCGCATGACAATCGAATTTTCATAATTCCTAATTTATCGGAACTTGAATCCCATAATTTCGGAATATGCATTTGACAGTTGCCGCGCGTCCGAAATCCCGCCCTGATCCTGCCCATGTCATCCACAGCGGTCCGCCGTCACCCTGAGACATCAACGAATGGTGGGCCGCCTGCAACGCGTGGATGCAGAACCGCGTTTCGCGAAACGCTTTGGGATCAAGGTGGCGTCTGGTGGCTGATCGAACGAAACGCGCAGGCCGCACGGAACGGATGGCCAAACGCCTTGCCAAGCCGCTGCTGGATCCCTGTCCACCCGGCCAGATCGGCGGCGCCTACAAACCCCTGACGCCAGCCGAATTGAACGCCATCTTCGACACGGCCCTTCTCCTCTTGGCAAATCTCGGCCTGGGCGAGGTGCCCCCCCGGCTGCATGCGGATTTGCTGGCGATCGGCGCATGCGATAACGGCGCGGGCCGCATCCTGTTTCCGCCGCCCCTGGTGCAGGCCGCGATTGACGGCGCGGCCAAAACCTTTGTTCTGCATGGCCGCGACGACGCGCGCTCGATCGAGGTCGGCGGCAATCGCGTGCATTTCGGAACCGGCGGCGCCGCCGTGCAGACACTGGACATGGACAGCCGCAGATATCGCCCTTCGACCCTTGAAGACCTGCACGATTTCACCCGGCTGCAGGACACGCTGGAAAATGTCAGCTGGTACACCCGCTGTTGCATCGCCACGGATGTGCCGGACAATTTCGATCTGGACGTGAACACGGTCTATGCGCTGCTGCGCAACACGACAAAACCGACCGCCACTTCGTTCACCCTGGCCGACCATGTGGCGCCAATCGTCGAGATGCTGGATATCGCGGCAGGCGGCCCCGGCGCGTTCTCGGAACGCCCGTTCATGAAAGCGCATATCAGCCCGATCATTTCGCCGATGCGCTTTGGCGAAGATGCCGTGGACGTGGTCTATGAATGTATCCGCCACAACATTCCCATGTCCTGCATCACCGCCGCACAAGCCGGCGCCACCGCACCCGCCACACTGGCGGGCTTTCTGGCGCAGTCGCTTGCCGAAACGCTGGCCAGCCTGGTGATGGTCCATGCCATTCAGCCCGGCTTTCCGATGGTGTTCTCGAACTGGCCGCTGGTGATCGATCTGCGCACCGGCGCCTTTGCGGGGGGCAGCGGCGAAACCGCCGTCCTGAACGCGGCCTCGGCGCAACTGTCAAACTGGCTGGGCCTGCCATCGGGCGTCGCCTGCTCGATGACCGACGCCAAGGCGATCGATGCGCAATACGGCATGGAAAAAGGGCTCACCTCCCTCGCCGCGGCCCTCGCCGGCGGCAACCTGATCTACGAAAGCTCGGGGATGACGGCCTCTCTTCTGGGCGCCAGCTTCGAGGGGTTCGTCCTCGACAACGAAATGCACTCCCACACCTACCGCACCCTGCGCGGGATCGAGGTGACGCCCGAAAACCTGGGCTATGACGCGATTGTCGAGGCGGTTCTCGGGGACGGCCATTTTCTTGGCGGACAGCACACATTCGCGGCGATGGAGCGCGATTACTACTACCCGTCCCTCGCCAACCGCGAAGAGCCGCGCAGCTGGGCCATGAACGGCGCCCCGGACGCCTGGAGTGTCGCCAACGCGCAGGCCCGCAAGATCTTGGCGACCCACAGACCCGACTACCTGACCCCCGAACAGGACCGCGCCATCAAGCAGCGTTTCAACATCCTTTACGGGTGATCC
>JALQUE010000333.1 GCA_023260815.1 Roseovarius sp. | reverse complement strand
TCGGGTCGGCCGAGAACGAGTTCTGGGTCTTGGCGATGCAGACCGGGCACTTGGCGTCGCCGGCCTCCTCCCACTCCTTCAGCTGCTTCTTGATCGCGGCCGAGGCCGTCACCTTGTCGGCATTGATGACGATCACGTTGTCGCCCATATCCATATGCGGCGTGAACGACGCCTTGTGCTTGCCGCGCAGGCGCATCGCGACGATCGAGGCAAGACGGCCCAGAACAACGCCCTCGGCGTCGATCAGAATCCATTTCTTGTCGATATCTGCCGGAGTTGCAGAGAATGTTTTCATTGCAAGGAAATCCCTTGGTTGACGTGTCGGGCGATCGAACCTGCCGCCCCTTCATGCGATTGCGCGGTTATATAGCCCCACACAGACAGGTCAAGCACCACGTCTCCATTTAAATCGTTGTAAATCAATATCTTACAATTACGGTATTATTATACCCCAACCGCCGCGCCTTCTTCTGGCTAAAAATATCCTCGGGGGGAGCGTTGAAAATCCCCGATTTTCAACGTGGGGGGCAGACAGCCCCCCTTTTCTGGCGTCCTCAGCCCTTTGCCGGCGGAATCGAATAGGTCAGGCTGGCACGGGCCACCGGCGCCTCCATGCCGTCGGAAAACAGCAGCACATCGCCCACCGCCAGCACCCGCCCGAGTTTCAGGATGCGGCACTCCGCGATCAGGTCGGCGCCCGCGGCGGGCTTGCGCATGAAATCGATGTTGCAATTGGTCGTCACGGCCAGCGCCTCAGGCCCGATCATCGCCAGGATCGCCAGGTAAAGCGAGACATCCGCCAGCGCGAACATCGCCGGTCCCGACACCGTGCCGCCGGGCCGCAGGTGCCGCTCTTGGGTCATCAGCCGAACCCGGATGCGGTTTTCGCCCACCTCGTCGATGGCGAAATCTCCCGCGACCTGGGGAAACTCCTCCTCCAGAAACCGCGCCAGCGCCTCGCGCGTCATTTTCAGGCCCATCCGCTCTGTCCTCCCCGCCTCTTTTCTACCTGCCTCTGTGCGCGTAAGGTTGCCCATAACCGACAGGGAGGTTCAAGATGACAATTCTCCAGCGCAGCGATCAGGGCGCCATCGCCCGGCTGACCCTCAATCACCCAGAAAAGCTCAATGCCCTCAGCGACGCGATGCTGGCGGCCTTGCAGGATCAATTCGACAGCCTGGCCAACGATCCGTCCATCCGCGTCGTGATCCTTGCCGGCGCGGGCAAGGCGTTCTGCGCGGGCCATGACCTCAAGGAAATGACCCAAGGCCGTCAGGCCGCCGATGGGGGCCGGGCCTATTTCGCCGATCTCTTTTCGCGCTGCACGCGGGTGATGACGGCGATCCGCACCCTGCCCCAGCCGGTGATCGCCCAGCCTCATGGCATCGCCACCGCCGCCGGCTGCCAGCTTGTCGCCTCCTGCGATCTGGCCGTTGCCGCCACCGGCACGCGGTTTGGCGTGAACGGCGTCAATATCGGGCTGTTCTGCTCCACGCCGATGGTGGCCCTCAGCCGCAACATCCCGCGCAAACAGGCGTTCGAGATGCTGACCACCGGGGACTTCATCGACACCGATCGCGCGCAGGCGCTCGGCCTCATCAACCGCGCCGTGGACCCCGACCAGCTCGAGACCGAGACCGATGCGCTGGCAGCCCGGATCGCCGCCAAGCTGGGCGCGGCCGTGCGCATCGGCAAGCGCGCCTTCTACGATCAGCTCGAAATGCCGCTCGAACAGGCCTATGCCCATACCGGCGCCGTGATGGTGGACAACATGATGTATCGCGACACCGCCGAGGGCATCAGCGCCTTTCTCGAAAAACGCAGCCCCGATTGGGATCAGGACTGACCGCGGCCTGCGCACCGCCGGGATTCAGCTTGCAAACCAACGGCTTGACCGCCCACCCCAAGGGCCAGCGCGTTGTTTCCGGAACCATGCCGTAGTTTTTCCACATTCGGCGTTTTTCCGTGGCGCCTTTCGGGATACATTATGATGAGAACGAACGGCGTCGATTGATCATGCGATGCGTATCGGGGTCGCCGCCGGCGTCCAGTCCCTCCAGACCGGCCTCTGTCCGGTTCCGACAGGACCATCGCGGCGACCCGACCGTTCCCTCCCTTTCCAAACGCGTCGCAATCCCCTACATCCAGCCCCATGAGCAAGACACTCCATATCATCGGTGGCGGCATGGCCGGCTCCGAAGCCGCCTGGCAGGCCGTCCACATGGGCGTTCCCGTCGTGATTCACGAAATGCGCCCCCGCGTCGAAACCTTCGCGCACCGCACCGGCGATCTGGCCGAGATGGTGTGCTCCAACTCGTTCCGCTCGGATGATGACGAACAGAACGCCGTAGGTTTGCTGCATTGGGAAATGCGCGCCGCGAACGGGCTGATCATGCAGACCGCCGACCGCCACCGCCTGCCGGCGGGCGGCGCTCTGGCCGTGGACCGCGATCTGTTTGCCCGCGATGTCACGCAAACCCTGCGCAACCATCCGCTCGTGACCGTCCAGCACGACGAGATCACCCGGATCCCCGCCGATGGCCACTGGATCATCGCCACCGGGCCGCTGACCAGTCAGGGGTTGGGACAGGCCATCGCTGATGAGACCGGCGCCGATGCCCTGGCCTTTTTCGATGCCATAGCCCCCATCGTCTATGCCGACAGCATCGACATGTCCAAGGCCTGGATGCAATCGCGCTACGACAAGGGCGACACCGAAGCAGAGCGCACCGCCTATCTCAACTGCCCGATGGACCGCGCCACCTATGACGCCTTCATCGACGCGCTGCTGGCCGCCGACAAGACCGAGTTTCACGAGGGCGAAACCGCAGGCTATTTCGACGGCTGCCTGCCGATCGAGGTGATGGCCGAGCGCGGCCGCGAAACCCTGCGCCACGGCCCGATGAAGCCCGTGGGCCTGACCAATCCGCATCAGCCGGATGTGAAACCCCATGCCGTCGTGCAGCTTCGGCGCGACAATGCGCTCGGCACGCTGTTCAACATCGTGGGCTTCCAGACCAAGATG
>JALQUE010000289.1 GCA_023260815.1 Roseovarius sp. | reverse complement strand
GGGCATCATGCCCATCACGCCTTCCATGCCGCCCATCTTCTGCATCTGTTCCAGCTGCATCTTGAGATCGTTCATGTTGAACTGACCCTTCTGGAAGCGGCGCATCATGCGTTCGGCCTGTTCGGCCTCGATGGTGTCCTGCGCCTTTTCCACCAGGCTGACGATGTCGCCCATGCCCAGGATGCGACCGGCGATGCGCTCGGGTTCGAAGGTTTCGAGAGCGTCCATCTTCTCGCCAAGGCCGACGAACTTGATCGGCTTGCCGGTGACGGCGCGCATCGACAGGGCGGCGCCGCCGCGCCCGTCGCCGTCCATCCGGGTCAGGACAACGCCGGTGACGCCGATCTTGTCGTCGAATTCCTCGGCGACGTTGACCGCGTCCTGGCCGGTCAGGCCATCGACCACCAGCAGCGTTTCGCGCGGGTTGGCCACGTCGCGCACGGCGGCGGCCTGCGCGATCAGATCGGCGTCGATATGCAGCCGGCCTGCGGTGTCCAGCAGGTAGACATCATAGCCGCCAAGGCTGGCTTGGGTCTTGGCGCGCCTGGCGATGGCCACCGGGTCTTCGCCCTTGACGATCGGCAGCGTGTCGACGCCGATCTGACGGCCAAGGATTTCCAGCTGCTCCATCGCGGCGGGGCGGTTCACGTCGAGCGAGGCCATCAGCACCCGCTTGCCGTCGCGATCCTTGAGGCGCTTGGCCAGTTTCGCGGTCGTTGTCGTCTTGCCCGAGCCTTGCAGGCCGACCATCAGGATCGGCGCGGGCGGGTTGTCGATCTTCAGTGCGCCGGGTTCGCCTTCGCCGGTCAGGGTCTCGACCAGCGCGTCATGCACGATCTTGACCACCTGCTGACCGGGCGTGACCGATCGGGTCACCGCCTGGCCGGTGGCCTTGTCCTGAACCTTGGTGATGAAATCGCGCGCCACCGGCAGCGATACGTCGGCTTCCAGCAGGGCGACACGCACCTCACGCAGGGCGGTCTTGACGTCGTCGTCGCTCAGGGCGCCTTGTTTGGTCAGGCGATCGAGAACGCCTGACAGGCGGTCTGACAGATTTTCAAACATCCCAAGCGCTCCTTCTTTCGCCCGTTTCGGTCTGGTCCTTCAGATAAGAAGAACCGGTTCAAATGCCAATCTCCCCCGTGGGCGCAACGCGCTGACGGGGGGCGATCCCGGCCAATGGCCATGGGACCGGAAGCGTGACGGACTTCCGGATTGATGCGCGCTGTTACTGTGCGCGCCCGGCCCTGTCAAGACCGGGCGCATCAGCCGGGCGCATCTGGCGGGGTATCTGGCGGCGCGTCAGGCGGCCTGCAGGTCGCCGATCTGATCCAGCGCGCGGGCAAGGCTGGCATCGGCGTCAATCGCCAGTTGATCGGCCGCCACCAGCGTCACATCGGTGATCCCGATGAACCCCAGGATATGGCGCATATAGGTCGAGGCAAAGTCGATCTCGGTGCCCGCTTGCGTGCCGCCCGACGCCATTGCAAGGATCGCGCGCTTGCCGGTCAGCAGACCTTCGGGGCCGCTGTCGGTATAGCGAAAGGTGACACCGGCGCGCGCCACATGGTCGATCCATGCCTTCAGCGCCGAGGGCACGCCGAAATTATAGACCGGCACGCCGATCACCAGCGTATCTGCCGCGCGCAGCTCGTCGATCAGACTGTCGGACAGGGCCAGCGCCTTGGTCTGCGCGGCGGTGCGGTTGGCGGGCGGCGTGAAATTGGCGGTCACCCAATCCTCGGTCAGGTGCGCAACGGGCGTTGCGGCCAGATCGCGGTGCAGCAGATCTGCGCCGGGCCAAAGGGCGGTGATGCGCCCTGTCAGATCGCGGGTGACAGAGCCTTGGGTCCGGGCCGAGGCATCGATGCGAAGGACGGTATGAGGGGTCATGCGTGGAATCCTGTTCAGGTCTGGGGGTTGCGTTGCCGCCTTATGTGCCCTGTGCCTTTTCAAACGCAATCTTTCATGAGAAACATTGAGTGTTGAGATTTGCACATTTGTTATCGGAGCCTTCATGGACAACTGGGATGAGATCCGCACCGCCTTCAATGTGGCCCGCATCGGCACGGTCAGTGGAGCCGCCGACGTGTTGGGTGTGCATCACGCCACGGTCATCCGTCATATCGACGCGCTGGAACAGCGCCTTGGGGTCAAGCTGTTTCAACGGCACGCCCGCGGCTACACCCCGACCGAGGCGGGCGAGGATCTGCTGCGCGTGGCGCAGGCCACCGATGACCAGTTCTCGCAGCTTGTCGGGCGCATCAAGGGGCGTGGCAACGATGTCTCGGGCGAGCTGGTGGTCACGTCCCTGGGCGGGTTCAGTCATCTTCTGGTGCCGGTCCTGACCGAATTCCAGGCCGAGTTTCCCGACATCATCGTGCGCTACCTGACCGGCGACCGGCTGTTCCGGCTGGAATATGGCGAGGCGCATGTGGCGATCCGCGCCGGGGCCGTGCCCGATCAACCCGACAATGTGGTGCAGCCCTTCTTTCACCAGAAGATCACGCTTTTTGCCTCTGATGCCTATGCCGCGCGTCATGGTCTGCCCCAGTCCGAGGCCGAGATGCCCGATCACCGGTTCGTCGGGGCCGATGACGCCAATTCCCGCGCGCCGTTCTATCGCTGGATGCGCGAGACGATCCCGGCAAGCAATATCGTGTTCCGCAGTGGCGACGTGCATGCGCAGCGCCGCGCGATCAAGGAAGGCGCAGGCATCGGCTTCATGTCGCGGCTGCAGGCCCGCGAGATGGGCGGCCTGATCGAGGTGGTCCCCCCGCGCGAGGATTGGGCCGCCCCCCTGTGGCTGGTGACCCATATGGACCTGCACCGCACCACCAAGGTGCAATCCTTCCTGTCGTTCCTCAAGAAACGCGCCCGCGATTGGGACGACGCATGAGCGACCGGCTGCGCGGGCATCTGGCGATGCTGACGTTCTCGGCGCTGATCGCGGGATCCTTCGCGCTTGGCTCCATGGCCGCGAACGAGATCGCGCCGACGGCTTTGAATGCCGTGCGCTTCGTGATCGCCGCCTGCCTTCTGGGGGCGGCGGCCCATGCCACCCACGGCCTGTCGCGCCCCGCATTCCGGGCGCCGTGGCGCTACCTTGTGCTTGGCGGGTCCATGGGCCTTTATTTCGTGCTGATGTTCGAGGGGCTGAAAACCGCGCGCCCCGTGTCGGCGGCGGCGGTGTTTACCCTGACGCCGATGGTCGCGGGCCTGTTCGGCTATCTGCTGCTGCGTCAGGCGATGACCCGGCGCATGGCGCTTGCGCTCAGCGTCGGGGGGGCGGGCGCGCTCTGGGTGATCTTCGAGGCGGACTGGCAGGCGTTGATCGCCTTCCATGTGGGCCGCGGCGAGGCGATCTATTTCCTAGGCTGCGTGGCCCATGCCTTCTATACGCCGATGGTGCGCAAGCTGAACCGGGGCGAGCCGCCTGTCGTGTTTTCCTTCGGGGCGATGGTTGCCGCGGCGCTTCTGGTGACGGGGGCGGGTTGGCCCGCGCTGCGCGCGACCGACTGGGGCGCGCTGCCGCCGATCGTCTGGATCACGCTGGCCTATGTGACCGTTGCGGCGACCGCGATCACCTTTGTCTTGCTGCAATATGCGTCGCTCAGGCTGCCAAGCGCCAAGGTGATGGCCTATACCTATCTCACGCCGGTCTGGGTGATCTGCTGGGAGGCCGCCCTTGGCCATGGGGTGCCTCCGGTCATGGTGATGATCGGCGTGGCGATGATCCTGACGGCGCTTGTCCTGCTCCTCAAGGACGAACACCCGGTCTAGCCATCCTCGCCCGAGGCCGCGTCACCGCTTGACAGTTCTGCCGCCAGAAATTTCTCGAACGCATCGAGGTTCACCGCCTCGAACTGCCCGAAACTCTGCATCCAGATGCTGGCGTCGCGCAGCGCGTCGGGTTCCAGCTTGCACCATTTGACCCGCCCGCGCCGTTCCTGACTGATCAGCCCCGCGCGGCTGAGAATGCCCAGATGCTTGGAAATCGCCGTCAGCGACATCTCGAAGGGTTCGGCCACGTCGGTCACGGCCATGTCATCCTCCAGAAGCATCGACAGGATCGCCCGCCTCGTGGGGTCGGCCAATGCGTGAAAGGTGTTGTCAAGCTGTGGGGACATGCAGGCCATAAAGCGCGGCGCCTGTCGTTCGTCAACCATTTGGTTGAATATGCCGAAACCACCGGAACGGCGCCGCTGGCGACTGCGGCACAATATCCCGGCGGGCCCATTGATGAACTTTCCCACATGATTGCAGTGGGTTAGGGGTATTTCCGCGGACCGTCACGCGCGCTTGACTCACTGTCGTCCGCCGCATAGCAAAGGCGCAACCGTTTCAAGGGGTAAACCACCGTGACCGATCCCGACGAAAGCGAGCGCCTCGCGCAGCTTGAGGACAGGATCGCGGCTCTGAAAAAGAAGAAAGAGCCGCGTCACCACTCCGAGGAACATTACAGTCAGGCGCAGGTCGCCTGGCGGATGGTAACGGAACTTGTGGCCGGTCTGATGATCGGTTTCGGTATGGGATACGGGTTGGATAGCCTGTTCGGGACGATCCCGATCTTTCTTGTGCTGTTCACATTGCTGGGTCTGGCCGCGGGCATCAAGACGATGATGCGCAGCGCCGAGGAAATCCAGCGCAAGAAGCTGGCCGAAGAGGCCGAAGACACTGCGCCCCATGCGGGCGACGAGAAGAGGACGAAAGATGGCGACTGAAGCGAAGGGCGAAGCAGGCGGTCTGGTGTTCCACCCGATGGATCAGTTCATCGTAAGCCCGCTGTTCGGGGATGGCCCGGTGGGCCTGTTCACGATCACCAATGTGACCCTCTGGATGGCGCTGACCATCATCGCCGTCATCGCGCTGATGGTTCTGGGCACCTCCGGGCGCTCGACCATTCCGGGTCGGATGCAGTCGATCGGCGAATTGGCCTATGGCTTTGTCTACAAGATGGTCGAGGATGTCGCCGGCAAGGATGCCGTGGGCTTCTTCCCGTATATCATGACGCTGTTCATGTTCATCGTCTTCGCCAACTTCCTTGGCCTGATCCCCGGTTCGTTCACCACCACGTCGCATTTCGCGGTGACGGTCGTGTTGGCGCTGCTGGTGTTCATCACTGTCACGGTCGTGGGCTTCGTCAAGAACGGCGCGGCCTTCCTGGGCCTCTTCTGGGTCAGCAGCGCGCCCCTGCCGCTGCGCCCGATCCTCGCCATCATCGAGGTGATTTCCTACTTCGTGCGCCCCGTCAGCCACTCGATCCGTCTTGCCGGCAACCTGATGGCCGGTCACGCCGTGATCAAGGTGTTCGCAGGCTTCGCCGCGATTGCCGCCGTCAGCCCGCTGGCGATCCTTGGCGTCACCGCGATGTACGGCCTCGAAGTCCTGGTGTCCTTCATCCAGGCCTATGTCTTCACGATCCTGACCTGCGTGTATCTCAAGGATGCGCTGCATCCCTCGCACTAAGGTCGAACCGCTCAAACATACCTACAACTTCCAATCGTAAGGAGAATACATCATGGAAGGTGAACTCGCACATATCGGCGCAGGTCTCGCAGCAATCGGTTCCGGCGCAGCCGCAATCGGTGTGGGCAACGTGGCAGGCAACTTCCTGTCCGGCGCTCTGCGCAACCCCTCGGCAGCGGCCGGTCAGACCGCGACCCTGTTCATCGGCATCGCATTCGCAGAAGCACTGGGCATCTTCTCGTTCCTGGTCGCTCTGCTGCTGATGTTCGCCGTCTAAGCCTTACGGAACCTTTCCTTACGTGCGGGCGGCCGGTAAGACTGGCCGCCCGATAGTGAGACCAAGTTCCGACGGAGGACGCAATGGCGACCGAATCAACCGGGCAAACTGTAAGCACCTGTGTCGTTGACGGCTCTGCCGTCGGCATGCCCCAGCTGTGCTTCGACTGGTGGCCCAACCAGATCTTCTGGCTCACGGTCACGCTGGTCGTGATCTTCTTCTTCCTGTCGCGCGTCGCGCTGCCGCGCATCGCGGCCGTTCTCGCCGAGCGTCAGGGCTCCATCACCAACGATCTTGCCGCGGCCGAGGATCTCAAGGCCAAGGCCATCGAGGCCGAGGAGGCGTATAACAAGGCGCTCGCCACGGCCCGCGCCGAGGCGCAGAAGATCATCGCTCAGGCCAAGGCCGACATCCAGGCGGATCTGGATGACGCAGTCGCCAAGGCCGACGCCGAAATCGCCGCCAAGCTGGCCGAAAGCGAGACGTCGATCGCTGCGATCCGCGAAGGCGCGAAAGACAGCGTCAAGGAGGTGGCCAAGGACACCGCCAAGGAACTGGTCGCCGCAATGGGTGGCAGTGCCGATGCGCGGACCATCACGTCGGCGATCACCGCCAAGATGAAGGGATAAGCGCCATGAGAATGCCGTCCATGCTGATCGCGCTTGCCGCCACGATGTCCGCCAGCCCCGCGCTGGCGGCTCCGGGCAAGCCCTTCTTCTCGCTCGAAAATACCGATTTCGTCGTGACCCTTGGGTTTCTGGTGTTCATCGGCATCCTGCTGTACTTCAAGGTGCCGTCGCTTCTGGGTGGGCTTCTGGACAAGCGCGCCGAGGGCATCAAATCGGAACTCGACGAGGCGCGCGCCCTGCGGGACGAGGCACAGACCCTGCTGGCGGGATACGAGCGCAAGCAGAAAGAAGTGCAGGAACAGTCCGAGCGCATCATCGCCGCCGCCAAGCAAGAGGCTGCCGAAGCCGCGGAACTGGCAAAGGAAGAGCTCAAGGCGTCGATCAAGCGTCGCCTGAAGGCCGCCGAGGACCAGATCGCGTCGGCCGAAGCCAGCGCGATCCGGGATGTCCGCGACGAGGCGATCCGCATCGCCGTGGCCGCCGCCAAGGAC
>JALQUE010000373.1 GCA_023260815.1 Roseovarius sp. | reverse complement strand
CTCGTGGCTGATGCGCAGCTCGTCATGGCCATAGCGTTCGGCCAGATCGGCCATCACGCGCATCTGCTCGGCGGTGGCGTCGCCCGGTGTCGCGCCATGCGCCTTGAGACTGATCTGCACGATGGCATAACCCGGCGCACGGTGCGGCGCGAGGTTCGTATCGGCCCAGGCCCGGAAGATCGGATCGGTCCTGTAGCTGGTGTCGAAGACTGCCGTGCTGGTGCTGTGAAACGCGGGTGGGGCAAAGGCGGTTTTGATCTGCTCGAACAGCGCCAGATCGACACCCGTGAATGTGAGCCGGATCAAGGCGAAGCGATCGTCGACGCGGGCGCGAATGTCGTCGATGCCATGCTCATGCACGGTGATCTTGATGCGTGATTTATACTTGTTGTCGCGCCGGCCCAACAGGTTCCAGACACTGACCACCGCCTCCAGATAGGGCAGAAGATCATCCTGCGTCACGAAATCGTTGAGGATCTTGCCGATCATCGGTGTGCGCCCCAGCCCGCCGCCAACGATCACGCGATACCCCGTCTGACCATCGCGGCTCACGATCTGCAGACCGATATCATGCGCGCGCGTCACGGCGCGGTCGGCGGCAGCGCCGGTCACCGCGATCTTGAACTTGCGCGGCAGGAACTGGAACTCGGGGTGATCGGTGGACCACTGCCGGATCAACTCGGCCACCGGGCGGGGATCGGCGATCTCATCCGCGGCGGCGCCTGCGAAATGGTCGGCGGTCACGTTGCGGATGGTGTTGCCGCTGGTCTGGATGGCGTGCATGCCCACCTCGGCCAGCGCATCCAGCATATCGGGCACGTCGCACAGTTTTGGCCAGTTGAATTGAACGTTCTGGCGTGTGGTGAAATGGCCATAGCCCTTGTCCCACCGTTCGGCCAGATGGGCCAGTTGGCGCATTTGACGGCTGCTCAACGTGCCATAGGGGATCGCCACGCGCAGCATGTAGGCGTGCAATTGCAGATATAGCCCATTCATCAGGCGCAGCGGCTTGAATTCATCCTCGGTCAGCGCGCCGCTCAGACGGCGCTCGACCTGCTGGCGGAACTGGCGGTTGCGCTCGGCCACGAAGGCCGCATCGAATTCGGTATAGTCATACATCGGTCAACTCCGCTTGTTTGCCGTGTCGGTAGTTCGAGGGGCCGGTGCGCCGGAATGCCTCGCGGAAATGGACGGGTTCGGGACCGTTTGCGCCCGCGACGGCCTCGGCAAGATAGACACCCACGACCGTCTCGGTTTGCGCCTGTGCCATCAGAAGGCGCAGCTGCGCCTCGGCGTCGTCGGTGATCACCTCGGCCTTGCTCAGGTGTCGGGTCCAGCGATCATCGGCTGTAAGGTAGACGACATCGCCTTCGATCAGCGCGTTGGCGGTGACGACCTTGGGAGTGAATTCACGAGCCATGTCAGGCAAGCTCCTGTTCTAATGCTGAAATTTCGGCCTGTGCCGCGCGTGCGGCCAACCCGTAGAGTGTCAGTGCCGGTCCGCTGATTGCCGCCTCGCTCAGGTCCTGTGGCAACTGGTCAAGCGTGGTGCTCAGGATGCGCTGATCCGGGCGCGAGGCGTTCTCGATCACGGTGACAGGCGTTGTCCGGTCGGCGCCATGCATGAGGAGACGCCCTTGAATGAAGCGGGCGGATTTCTTGCCCATGTAGATCGCTGCAACCTCGCCGGGGCGGGCCAATCCCCTCCAGTCGTGATCTGCGAAACCCGCCATGTCATGCCCGGTCAGAAACCGGACCGATCCATTGCGCGTGCGCCGCGTCAGGCTCTGACCGATGGCCGCGACACTGGCCGACGCCGCCGTGATCCCCGGAACGATATGCCAGCCGATACCTGCTGCTGCGACCGCCTCGATTTCTTCGTCCAGCCGACCGAAAACAGTGGGATCGCCGCCCTTCAGGCGGACAACCTGCGCGCCTTGTCGCGCGTGATCCGTGATCAAGCGATTGATCTCGTCTTGCGTCATCGCAGGGCCGAAACCCTCTTTGCCGGCGTCGATCAGCGTGGCTTCACGGCGGGCGAGTTCAAGGATTTCAGGCGTGACCAAACGATCATGGATCACTACATCCGCCTCGTCCAAAGCCTTGCGGGCCTTGAGGGTCAGCAACTCGGGATCGCCCGGCCCGGCGCCCACGAAGGCCACGTGGCCGGGGCGTTTGGGCGCGGTGCGATGGCGGTGAAGAAGTCCGTCCAACATAGCTTGCACCGCCGTTTCTCCGCCATGTTCCATGGCGCGCGGCCCGGCGTTGAAGTAGTAATCCGCCCAGAAATCGCGGCGCACGCGGCCCATAGGCAGAATGTCCGCCATCTTGCGGAACGCCTTTCCGATCCGGGCCAATGGGCCAAGCACGACGGGAAGGCGCGCCTCCAGATCGGCCTTGATGGCGCGGGCCAGGACGGGGGCGGCGCCTTCGGTGCCGATGGCGACCGTGACCGGGTCACGATCGACGATGGCGGGGGTGATAAACTGGCTGTCTGTCAGATTGTCGACGATATTGGTCAAGGCGCCGTCTGCGCGCGCGATGGCACTGGTGCGCGCGTCTTCGATGTCATTCTCGTTGGCGGCGTAAAACAATACCGCGCAGAGCGCATCGCCTGGTTCCATGGCCCGGCGGTGAAGGGTCAAGCGTCCTTCGGCGGCCCAGCCGATCATCTCGGCCGCAGGGGCGGGGGCAAAGACGGTCAGGTGCGCTTCGGTCTTGAGCAGCAGGCGCAATTTCGCAAGCGCAGCATCACCGCCGCCTGAAAGGACGATCCGACGACCCTCGACCGCGAGGAAAACGGGAAAATGTTTCATGGGGTGCCCCCGGTGAACTGTTTGACTTCTCCCTAAATATAGAAAATATTCCCACATAAGCGCCATAGGGCAGCAGAATTAAGAACATATGTTCCAGATGCATCGATGTTTAGCTGGGGTGTTCCAAGAAGAAAGGGAAACGTGAGATGAGTGTTCGCCTGGATGATCTGGATCGGAAAATCCTTGTGCAGTTGCAGCAGGACGGGGGGCAGTCGTTGGACGAGATTGCCAAGACCGTGGGCAGCTCGAAGACGCCGGTGTGGAACCGGATTCGCAAGATGCGGGAGGCGGGAATCATCAAGCAGCAGACCTTCCTGCTGGATGCCGAAGCCCTTGGTTTTGAAGCATGTTTCTTTGTTCTGATCCGCACGTCCGAGCATGACGCAGCATGGCAGGCCAAGTTTCTGCAGGCCTTGCGGGATCGGCCCGAGGTGCAGGAAGCACATCGGTTGGCGGGGGATATCGACTATATTCTAAAGGTGCGCGTGGCCAATGCGCGGGCGTATGACACGTTCTATCAGGCGCTTATTTCAGAGGTGAAGGTGCATAACGTCACGGCGCTTTTGTCGATGGAAGAGATCAAATCAACCACGATGCTGCCGTTGTAAACGCTTAAAATGTAGCCTCTAATGCTTTGATAATAGGTGTGAAATCTGCATTGGAAAGACTGGCGCCGCCGACAAGCGCACCATCCACATTCGGCACGGCGAAGATCTCGGCGGCGTTGGTCGGCTTGACCGATCCGCCGTACAGAATCCGCAGATCCAACGCGGCTGATTCAAGGCGTGCGGTCAAGAATTCACGAATGAAATCATGGACTTCACCGATCTGATCCAGGGTCGGGATCTTGCCGGTTCCAATGGCCCAGACGGGTTCGTAGGCGATCACCGTATTCGTGCTGGTGGCGCCGTCCGGGGTAGAGCCTGCCAATTGATCCCCGATCACCTGAAGGGTCTGCCCGGCGTCCCGTTCGGCCAGAGTTTCCCCGACGCAGATGATCGCGATCAGGCCAGAGGCATGGGCCGCGGATGCCTTGGCGTGGATCAAGTCATTGGTTTCATTGTAGGTTTCACGGCGTTCCGAATGGCCGACGATCACGGCTGTCGCGCCGGTATCGGCAATCATCGGGGCCGAGATGTCGCCGGTATGTGCGCCGGACGCAGCAGGATGGCAATCTTGTGCCCCTATATCTGGTGCATGGCCTGCCGTCATCTGGGCGGCCTGAAACAACAGCGTTGCGGGTGGACAGATCACGATGTCGACGCCCGGGGCGGGATGCGCCTGCACGATTGCCTGCAATTCCGAAAGGTCCGCACGGGTCCCGTTCATCTTCCAATTGCCAGCCACAAGTTTGCGCATCTCTGACGATCCGTTCTTATTATCTTATTTTTTACAATGGCTTGGGGTACGAAGCTTACATGCCTTCGAACTTGATCGACTCGCCGCATCCGCAGGCTTCGGTCACGTTTGGATTGTTGAACACAAACCCCGATTCCAAGAGCGATGTCTGATAGTCGATTTCCGTGCCGAACAGGAACATCTGTGCCATCGGCGCGATCATCACGCGCGCGCCGTTCTGCTCGACCACCTCATCATGGGGATCAACCTCGGTCACATACTCCATCGTGTATTCCATACCGGCACAGCCACCCTTCTTGACGCCGATGCGCAAACCCTGATGACCGTCGCTGGTCATGAGTTTGGCGATCTGCGCGGCGGCTTTGGATGTCATGGTGACAGCCTGTTTTCCGGGAATGCCGAACATGAGAAGTTCCTTTCAGCCTTTTGATTTCGTTACATGAAACCGAGTTCCAGGCGGGCTTCGTCGCTCATCATGTCCATGCCCCAGGGCGGATCCCACACCAGTTCGACATCGACCTGTTTGACGCCTGCCACAGGCTCGATCGCTTCGGCGACCCAACCGGGCATCTCACCGGCGACGGGACAGCCCGGAGCGGTGAGGGTCATGATCACGCGGACCGCGTTTTCATCATTGATCTCAAGCGTATAGATCAACCCCAGATCATAGATATTCACTGGAATTTCAGGGTCATAGACGGTCCTGCACGCTTCGACCAACTGGTCGTAAAGCGGGTGATCCGTGCTTGACGGGGCGATAAGGGGCGCGCCTTCAAGAGGTTTGCCCTATGGTAGACCAAAAAAGCGGCGGTGAAAAAATCGCTGCCCTCGAAATGGCTGATCTTGAAGCATTGGGTCACGTAAAATTTGATGTACTAGGGATCAACTTACTAGACAAGGTTATGAAAATTGAGGAACTT
>JALQUE010000148.1 GCA_023260815.1 Roseovarius sp. | reverse complement strand
CGTGATCACCGAGACCGAGGATGACTGCTACGCCGTCCTCGGCGCCGTCCACCAGCGCTGGCGGGCCGTGCCCGGGCGGTTCAAGGATTACATCAGCCAGCCCAAGTCAAACGGCTACCGCTCGATTCACACCACGGTGTCGGGGCGCGACGGTAAGCGCGTGGAGGTGCAGATCCGCACTCGCCAGATGCATGACGTGGCCGAGGCGGGTGTCGCGGCGCATTGGTCCTACCGTGATGGCGTGCGGGTCGAAAACCCCTTTGCGGTGGACCCCGCCCGCTGGATTTCCAGCCTGACCGAGCAGTTCGACGCCGAGGAGGATCACGAGGATTTCCTCGAGGCGGTCAAGCTTGAGATGTATGCCGACAAGGTATTCTGCTTCACGCCCAAGGGCGATGTGGTCAAGCTGCCACGCGGCGCGACGCCGATCGACTTTGCCTATGCGATCCATACGAGGATCGGCAATGCGACCGTGGGTGCCAAGGTGGACGGAATGCGCGTGCCGCTTTGGACGCGGGTCAAGAACGGGCAGTCCGTCGAGGTGATTACTGCCGATGGCCAGACCCCGCAGGCCACATGGCTGGACATTGCCACCACCGGAAAGGCAAGGGCCGCCATTCGCCGGGCGCTGCGGGAGCAGGATCGCGACCGTTATATCAAGCTGGGCCGGGAACTGGCGCGGTCGGCCTTCGAGCATGTCGGCAAGAAAGCCACCGACAAGGCGCTGGAGACCGCCGCCAAGACCCTGCGGCTGAAGAACCGCGATGAGGTGGTGGCCCGCATGGGCAGCGCCGAATTGACCGCGCAACAGGTGCTCAATGCGGTCTATCCCGATCTGGTGCCCAATCCCGGCGAAGAGATCGGCCGCGAACGTGCGGTGATCGGCCTGTCGCCCGACCAGAGCTTTGAGCGCGCACGCTGTTGTCAGCCCCTGCCCGGTGAGCGGATCGTCGGCATCACCTATCGCGGGCGCGGGGTCGTGGTGCATGCGATCGACTGCGAATCACTGTCGGCGCTTGACGGCCAGCCGGAACGCTGGCTGGACCTGCATTGGCATTCTGGCACGCATCCTGCTGCCTATGATGTGACACTTGATGTCACCTTGTCGAACGATGCGGGGGTCTTGGGACGTATTTGCACATTGATCGGCGAGCAGAAGGCCAATATCTCGGACCTGACGTTCGTGGACCGAAAGCCGGATTTCTACCGGCTTCTTGTTGATGTCGAGTTGCGCGATGCGGAACATCTGCATGGTGTGATCACTGTTCTCGATGCGGAAAGCGATGTTGCCTCGGTAGAGCGGCATCGTGATCCAAGACTGTCCGGAGCCGCGACGCAGACTGAACGCTAGGAGCCGCAGAGGTGGTCTTCAAACGCCGAGACAGACGACCGATCTGGCAGGCCGTCGCAGATTTCTTCTGGCCGCGCGGCGGCTGGGGGCGTGCGTTCACCTATGTCAAACACCGTTTGCGCCGTCTGCCCGATCCGCCACACCGGATCGCACGGGGGATCTTTGCCGGTATCTTCGTGACGTTCACGCCGTTTTTCGGACTGCATTTCTTTCTGGCGGCCGCCATGGCGTGGATCATGCGGGGCAACATCATCGCGTCGCTTTTGTCGACCTTCGTGGGCAACCCTCTGACTTTTGTGCCGATCATGGCGATCTCATTGCAGACGGGGTATTTCCTGACCGGTCAGCGCAATGCGCTTGGCGATGAGGTGCATCGCTCGCTCGGGGGGAAGTTCGTCGATGCCGGGCGCGACCTGAAGCACAACATCTGGGCGGTGTTCACCGATGAGCCTGCGGATTGGAGTCACCTGCTGGTGTTCTACGACGAGGTGTTCTTTCCCTACATGGTCGGCAGCATCCTGCCCGGGCTGATCGCGGGCATGATCGGATATTACATCAGCCTGCCGGTCATTCAGGCCTATCAGAACCGCCGCAAAGGCGTGCTCAAGGCGAAATGGGCCGCGATCCGCGAAAAAGCCGCGCAAAAGGCTGACGCCAAGAAGAAACAGGACTAAGTTCCGTCCTGAAACGGCGGTGTATCATGGAAGGGCGTGCATCATGACATCCGAAGGCAAGCTGCGGCTTGGAGTGAATATCGACCACGTGGCGACGGTGCGCAATGCGCGCGGCAGCGCCTATCCCGATCCGGTCCGCGCGGCGAAACTGGCCGAGGACGCGGGCGCCGATGGCATCACCGCGCATCTGCGCGAGGACCGCCGCCATATTGCCGATGCCGATATCGAAGGGCTGATGGCGGCGCTGGAGCGGCCCTTGAATTTCGAGATGGCGGCGACGGACGAGATGCAGGCGATTGCCCTGCGCCACAAGCCGCATGCGGTGTGCATCGTGCCCGAAAAGCGCGAGGAACGCACCACCGAGGGCGGTCTGGACGTGGCGCGGGACGATAACGGGTTGGCCGATTTCATCGCGCCGTTGCGCGATGCCGGCTGCCGCGTGTCACTGTTCATCGGGCATGAACCGCGCCAGATCGAGGCGGCGGCGCGGCTTGGTGCGGCGGTGGTCGAATTGCATACCGGCGCCTATTGCGATCTGCATTACGAGGGCCGGTTCGAGGAGCGCGACGCCGAGCTTGCGGCGCTGTGCGACGGCGCGGCTTTGGCGCATTCTCTGGGGCTTGAGGTGCATGCGGGCCACGGGCTGACCTTCGAGACGGTCAAGCCGATTGCAGCCATCCCGCAGGTGGTCGAGCTGAATATCGGTCATTTCCTGATTGCCGAGGCGATCTTCATGGGACTTGGCCCTGCCATTGCCGAGATGCGCCGCCTGATGGACGAGGCGCGCGCGGCATGAGCCGCGAGCGGCCGCCGCAGGATCACGTGACATGCGCCGCCGCGATCTGATTGTCGGTCTTGCGGCGCTGCTGCTGGCGGCGTGGTCTGTCTGGGTGCTTGAAGGCGCGCGGCAGGGTGTCGTGATCGAAGATCTGAGGCTGGGCGAGACACCGGTGACGCGGATGAGCGACGGCAGCGGCGGGCCGCCGGTGGTGATCGCGCATGGCTTTGCCGGATCGCGCCAGATGATGCAGGCCTATGGGCTGACGCTGGCGCGGGCGGGCTATAGCGTGCATGCGTTCGATTTTCTGGGCCATGGCCGCCACCCGATGCCGATGGGCGGGGACGTGACCAGTGTCGAGGGGACAACCCGGCTGCTGGTCGATCAGACCGCCGATGTGATCGCGCTGGCCCAAGCGGAGGGCGGTGGCGCACCGGTGGCCTTGCTGGGGCATTCGATGGCAACGGATGTTCTGGTGCGCGTCGCCGCCGAGACCCATGAGATTGGGCCGCTGGTGTTGATCTCCCCGTTTTCGCAGGCGATCACGGCGACGCAGCCCAAAGACCTGCTGTTGATCGCGGGCGCATGGGAGG
Source organism: Roseovarius sp. (assembly GCA_023260815.1). Taxonomy (GTDB): domain Bacteria; phylum Pseudomonadota; class Alphaproteobacteria; order Rhodobacterales; family Rhodobacteraceae; genus Roseovarius. The sequence goes on along the minus strand of JALQUE010000148.1, from coordinate 1,361 downwards.
CGCGGCTGTCGGAGTTTGCGCTGGAGCAGGTACACAAGGTAGATGCCGAGGCGGGCTTTGGCGATATGGTGGGCGGCGATGGTCTGCGCCGGATGGCCTTGCAGGCGCCGATGGTGGAGCATGTGGCGATCCTGCATTCGCGCGCGGCGCAGCGCGCGGCGCTGGATTGGCTGAATGGCTTCCACGGGAGAGATCGGGACGCGCCGGTGCCGCAGACCGGTTGGGCGTTGATTGGTTTGCTGACGGCGATTGTGATGTTGTTCAGTCCTGTCGCCCGCCTTCTGCCACGCAACGAACAGCCTGAAACGCCTTTGTCTGCAAGGGGTTTGGCGGCTGTGGTCCTTCTTCCGGCGTTGGCGGCGCCACTGCTGGCGGCGCCGGTGGATACCAAGGTTTTGCCGGTGCTGGTGGCCGATTATCTGGCGCTGCATCTGATGATCTATGGCGGGCTGCAACTGGCGGTGCTGGGGTGGCTGCGGGGGCGTCCGGGTTGGCCTGCGCCGGTGGCGGCGGGCCTGCTGGTGGTCTGGACACTTGGGGTGTTTGGCCTTGCGCTGGACCGCTATGGCGCGAATTTCTGGCCGACGCCGGGGCGGGTGGCAATCATTGCGGCGCTGTGTCTGGGGGCGGTGCCGTTCATGCTGGCCGATAGCTGGCTGGCGCATCGCGCGCGGCTGTGGCAGCGGGTGCTGGCGCGGGTCGGGTTTCTGGCCTCTCTCGGGATCGCGGTGGCGCTGGATTTCGGGGGGTTGTTCTTTCTGCTGATGATCGCGCCGGTGATCGTGCTGTTCTTCCTGACCTTCGGCGTGATGGGCCGGTGGGTTTCCCGACGCGCGGGGCCGATGGCGGCGGGGCTTGGGCTGGGGCTGGCGCTGGCCTGGGCTTTGGGGGTAAGTTTCCCCTTGTTTTCAGCCTGATGGGAGAGGCGCGATGATCCTCGGGATCGGCACGGATCTGGCCAATATCGACCGCATCGCCGGCACGCTGGAGCGGTTCGGGGACCGGTTTCGCAACCGGGTCTTCACCGAGACCGAGCAGCAAAAAGCCGAGTGGCGGCAGGATGTGGCGGGCACTTATGCCAAACGGTGGGCCGCGAAAGAGGCTTGTTCCAAGGCGCTTGGGACGGGGCTGCGCATGGGAATCGCCTGGAAGGACATGGCCGTGAGCAACCTTGGCACCGGACAACCCAGGATGCATCTGACGGGATGGGCGGCGGACCGGCTGACGGCGATGACGCCGCCGGGGCATGAGGCGATCATTCACGTGACCCTGACCGATGATCACCCGTGGGCGCAGGCCTTTGTGGTGATCGAGGCCCGTCCCAAGTGACCGCATCGCTTGACACTTGAGGGCCAGCCCCC
>JALQUE010000117.1 GCA_023260815.1 Roseovarius sp. | reverse complement strand
GGTGATGGCGGTGGATCTGTGCGGTGAGATGGTGACCGCGACGGTGATCGACCCATCGCCCTATGATCCCACGCACAGCATCATGCGCCACTAACGCGTTTCGCCATTACCCTGAGGCATCAACGGCAGGCAGAACGCTGTCGCAAGGGGTGGCTGCGATCTGCTGTTCGGGGCGGCATGCTGTGGCGGGGTCAGTCGGGGTCTGACGGGCCTTGCGCGGTGCCGCGATAGGGTTGAAACGACGGAGAGATCGCATTCGCGGTGTCCTGCAGCTTGGGCAGGATGTCCTGCACGATCTTTTCACGGCTCCATGTATGCGCCGAAACCGAGCATTGCACGGCGGCATGGGCGCGGCCATCATGGCCGATGATCGGTGTGGCGACCCCGATTTCATTCAGGATCATCTGACCGGTGGAGATGGCGAAGCCGTCGACCACGGCCTGTTCGATGCTGTCGCGAATCTGGGCGCGGTCGGTGGTGGTGCCGGGGGTGAATTTCCGGATCGGCCAGGTGTCGATGGCGGCGTTGCGTTCGGCTTCGGGGACGGTGGACAGAATCGCCCGGCCCGCCGATGTCGACAGCGCCGGAAGGCGGCGGCCGATGATCGTCGCTGCGAAATAGGTGCGTTTGCAGGGCAGGCGGCTGACATAGACGATGTGATCGCCGGATATTTCGGCAAGGTTCACCGTCTCTCCCAGGTCTTGGGCCAGGTCGATCAGCTTGGGAATCGCCTGTCCCACCAGAGGGTCGGACCAGTAATAGGCATAGGCCAGTTGCAGCCAGGCATGGGACGGCCGGAAGCGCCGCGTGTCGGGATCCTTGTCGAGCATGCCTTCCATATAAAGCGTATTGGCCAGACGCTGCGTCGCGCTTTTGTCGAGGCCGCTGCGCTGTGCGAGTTCGGCCAGGGACAGTTCGGTGTTGCCCTCGTCGAAGGCCCGCAACAGGCGCAGGCCCTTGGCGAGCGAGGCGATATAGAGCGTGTTCTGTTTTGATTCCATGTAATTACCCTGTGGTCGTGCGCAATGCGGAGGAAAGGGCTTGACGCTTTGCTCCGGTTTCGCATTATTGGATCATATATAAGTTTTATGTATCATATTATGATACGGTGTCAAGATGCAACAAACCGGACGGTCAAAGCCTGAGTGTCCGAACACCAAGGGAGACAGTGATGCAGAAATCATGGTTGAAATCGTCGATTGCGGGGCTGGCGCTGATGGCGTCGGCGGGGGCTGTCTATGCCGAAAAGGCGAACGACACGCTGCGCGTGGCCTTCACCAAAGAGCTGGAAAACGTCGACAGCTACTTCAATTCGTCGCGCGAGGGCGTGGTCCTGCAGCGCGCGATCTGGGATGGTCTGATCTATCGCAATCCGGTGACCAACGAGTATTCGGGCAATCTGGCCACGTCGTGGGAATGGATCGACGATACCACGCTGGAACTGAAGCTGCGCGAGGGTGTGACCTTTCATAATGGCGAGCCGTTCAACGCCGATGACGTGGTCTACACGGTCAATTTCGTCGCCAAGGAAGAAAACGGCGTCAAGACGCAGCGCAATGTCAACTGGATGAAATCGGCCGAGAAGGTCGACGATTACACCGTGCGCATCCTGCTGAAGGAAAAGTTCCCGGCGGCGATCGAATTCCTGTCGGGGCCGGTGTCGATGTATCCCGATCAGTATTACGCCGAAGTCGGCCCGAGCGGCATGGGGCTCAATCCGGTGGGGACCGGGCCTTACAAGGTCGTGTCGGTCGTGCCGGGCCAGCATTTCGTGCTCGAGAAGAACGAGAATTATCACGACAGCCCCAAAGGGCAGCCCGAGATCGGCAATGTGGATATCCGCACGATCCCGGATGTGAACACCCAGTTGGCCGAACTGTTCAGCGGATCGCTGGACATGATCTGGCAGGTGCCCGCCGATCAGGCCGAGAAACTGG
>JALQUE010000438.1 GCA_023260815.1 Roseovarius sp. | reverse complement strand
CTTTAGGTCCTTGTTTGGGCCTATCAAGGACCTAAATGACACTCGAAAAATTGCTGGCCCTTCGGTCCGTAGAGTGTCATCTAGGGGGGTGTAATTTTGGGGGTGTCATTCAGGGGTATACCTGCTACCACTCCCATGGTTCCTTGCCCCTCCTCTTATGACTAAAACAACAGCAAGATCAATTGCTTATTGAGCTTAACGTGTGAGCAAAACATCAACAGAAATGAACAGACAGAACAAAAGTGTCAGCCATTTCGGCGCTTGACCCAAAAGGTCGCGCCATCCGACCCGGCCCTGACGTTGAGGGGCTGCCCGTGCGGAAGACGCAGCCAATCCCCCGACCGCAGCGTTTCATCCCCCTCCTCCAGACTGCCGGACAGCAGCAGCAATTCCAGCCCTCCAAGGGGCGCAATCTCTGGCACGGCACCGGCATCAAGCGCGTAATAGCACACGATCTCGCGCGTATCCCGGTGCAACTCGTTGACCCTGACGCCATCGCCTTGGGCGACCAGACCCTCGGCCATGGGCGTGCTGAACTGGGCGCGGTCGTCCGGGTCGAACTGCCATAATTTGACAAAGATCGTGCAGCCCACATCCGAACCCGGCGTATGGCTGGTGGTCGGCGGATTGCGCACATAGGTGCCCGCAGGATAGTCGCCATGCTCGTCCTGAAACACCCCGTCCAGAACAATGAACTCCTCGCCGCCGCCGTGAGTATGCGGGGAAAAGCTGTGACCCGGGGCGAAACGCACGATGCTGGTGGCCCGCGCCACCTCATCGCCGATCCGGTCAAGCATGCGCCGCTCGACACCCGGTGACGGCGACGGCTGCCACGGCTCCTGTTCGGACCGAACCAGAACGCGCTGCGTAAAATCGGAATTCAGCTCCATGATGTCGTCCTTTCAAGTCTTGCCGCAGTCCGAAGCCGCAAGGCGGCGCTGGACGATCCAGCCTTGTGGATTCGATGCGGCGGATTATTCTTCTTTGAACCTAATGCAAATCACGGAGAGATCATCATGCCGGACGGAAGAAATGCGTCACCGACCTCACGACGCAGCGTCGTGGTTCAGGAATTCACCAACAGTGTTCTCGATCCCGACGCGCCAATGCTTGGCCCGGTCGAGAATGGTGGCACCATCATCGCCAACACGGCACCGGGATGCTGGGGGCCGATGATCACGCCCCGCCTGCGCGGTGGGCACGAGGTCACGAAACCGATCTTCGTGGAAGGCGCCGAGGTGGGCGACGGCGTCGCGATCCGCATCCGCGACATCACTGTGACCTCGATCGCCACCGCCTCGGGGCATGACAGCTCGCCCGAGGGGTTCTGTCTGGGCGATCCCTATGTCGCGGCGCGCTGCCCGACCTGCGACACCGTCTGGCCCGAAACCCATATCGAAGGCAGCGGGCAGGAGTCGGTCAGATGCGATGTCTGCGGCAATGCCGTGACCCCCTTCGAGATCGTCCACGGCTACACCGTGACATTCGACGATACGCGCACGGTGGGCCTGACCTTGCCGCACGAGGCGGCGACAACCATCGCCGGTCAGGCCGATCATTACTCGGCGCTGCCCGATGAAAGCCGCCAGCATTCTATCCTGCATTTCGCACCTTCGGACATGCCCGGCACGTTGATCCGGATGCGCCCCTTCATGGGTCAGCTTGGCACCTGCCCGTCCATGCCGATGCCCGACAGCCACAACGCAGGCGATTTCGGCGCCTTCCTTGTCGGGGCGCCGCATGAGTACGGCATCACGGTCGAACAGCTGAACGAGCACAAGACCGATGGACACATGGATATCGACGCGGTGCGCGCGGGCGCGATCCTCGTCTGCCCGGTCAAGGTGCCGGGGGCCGGCGTCTACATGGGCGACATGCATGCCGGTCAGGGCGATGGCGAAATCGCGGGCCACACGATGGACGTATCGGGCAGCGTGACCCTTCAGGTCGAGGTGGTGAAGAACTACCCGCTCGATGGCCCGGTCCTGTTTCCGCTGGAAGAAGACCTGCCGCCCCTCGCCAAACCCTTTACCGAGGCCGAAAAGGCCAAGGGCCAGCGGCTTGCCACGAAATGGGGCGTGTCACGGATCGAACCGCTTGCGCCCGTCTCGGTGATCGGCACGGCGGCCAACCTGAACGAGGCGATCGAGAACGGACTGGCGCGCGCCGCCAAGCTGCTCGACATGAGCGTGGCCGAGGTGCGCAACCGCGCCACAGTGAACGGCGCGATCGAAATCGGCCGCGCGCCGGGGGTCATTCAAGTCACGTTCCTGGCCCCGTTGGCCAAGCTGGATGCGGTGGGCCTTGGCGATTACGCCCGCGAGCAATACGGGCTGTGATCCGCGCCTGAGCCTGTGAAAAAGGCGGGGGGCACGGTCTGCGAACACCGGACCATGCCCCCCTATTCGTAGCCGGTCATTTCAAGATACCCACGCCCCGCATGGCTGCCCGAAACCACCACAGGGCCTTCCCAATAGGGCACACTGGTGTGCATCCATGCATCCGGGTTGATCGCGCCCACCTCCACATCCACATCGCGGTCCGGCACCTGCAGGCGCCAGCGCGTCGGCACATCGCGCCCCGCGACACGGGTCATTTCCAGCGGGCTGGCGCTCAATTCCCCGTCCCCCAGGGCACGGGTTGCCCCGTCCGGCCCGATCCATGTGCCCGAACTGAACGTCGTGCCATCGGTTTGCCGCAACTGAAACCCCATCAGCTTGTCCCCGCCTTCGAACGTCAACGAGAACCAGTCCCAGCCGGTCTGATTGTCCGCCAAGGGTTGCGACGACCATTCGCGGTCCAGCCAGGCGGTGCCGGTCACCGGCACCTCGCCACCCGGCAGGGTCAACTGACCGGAAATGCGGAAGAACGGCTGCGAGTAGTAGTAACTCGCCTGCCCCGCCGCGGATTTGACCGAATAGCCGCCATCGCCGTGAAACACCAACGGCCCCTCGGCCTGCAACCGCATGTCATAGGCGAAATCATCGCCCGTCGCTGTCAGCGTCACGTCCTCCAGCGTCTCGCCCGCCATGCGCCAGTCGTCAATCCATGCCGCGAACGGCGCCGCCGTGACCCCGGCCTGACCGATGCCGCCACGGGCGAAACGTTCGGCGCTGTGATGCGCCTGCGGCGTGGTGATCGCGGCATGGGCGAACCAGATCTGCGGGCTGTCCCACCCCGGCCCCTCGCCGGGGGCAAGCGCCGACCGAAAGAGCGTCCATTGCAACCCGTAGGCCGTCCCGTCAGGGCCGGTCAGATTGGCGGTCAGATACCACCATTCGATCCGGTAATCGGGATGCGGGCCGTGATCGTCTGGAAACACGAACTCCGGATCGGGCTGCGGCACGGCAAAGCCCTGCGCCTCGGTGCCCATCCCGGCAAACCCCTGCGCAGGCGCCTGCACCGGACAGGCCAGCACCAGCAGCAAAGCCAGCAGCCATGCAAGACGATCACCCCTCATGCGCGAACACCTTCAGCAGATGCGACGGCGGCGTGCGAGCCAGCCTGAGCGCGGGCCATGCGGCGGCAGCCATCGCCGCAGATAACGCAAGCGCCCCCAACACCGCGTAATCCGTGGGGAAAAGGAACATCGGCAACCGCCAGCCAAACGCCTCGACATTGATGACCGCCAGCAGCATCCATGCCAACGCCAGCCCCAACGGCACCGCCACGACCAGCGTCAGCGCGGCAAGGATCACCGCGCGCAAAAGCTCCAGCCGGCCCAGCTCGCGCCGTGTCAGGCCAAGCGCCCAAGCCGGAGCAAGCTGTGGGATGCGCATCCCCGCCAGTGTCAACAGGCTCATCAGGATGGCAAAGCCCGCGACCGCCAGCGTCAGCACGTTCAGCGCCGCCGTCACGGTGAATGTCCGCTCGAACACCCCCATCGAAAACGCCTTTAGCGCCGCCTGATCGGTGATCTGCCCCGCCTGCACGATGCCCGCATCGATCAGTGCCTCCCGCAAGGCATCAGGCGCCTGCGTCCGCAGGCCGAACCGTGTGGCGCGCGTCTCGGGGAACAGCGCGCCGAACAGCTCCTCGCCGATCACAGCCTGCCCGATCGGATTGCCGTAATCGCTGACCACCCCGGCAATCGGCAGGTCGCGCCCCGGCGCAAGCGGCAGCGTGTCACCCGGCCAAAGATCGGCACGACGCGCCATTTGCTCGTTGATGATCACCGCATCGCCCGTGGCCACACGATCCCAGACTGCGCCGTCCTGCGCAATGAAGGACCAGTTGTCCCGATAAGCCGGCCCGACACGCACGCCAAGGATTTCGGCCTTTTGCCCCGCCAGCCGCGTGTCTGCGGACAACAGCGGCAGAACGTCATCCGCTCGCCCCTCCACGAAGGCCAGCAGCGTCGCGGCCTGCGCCACATCATCGGTCGCCACATACAGACCGGACGTCAGGCGCTGATCCAGAAACCCCGTAAAGGTCAGCCGGAAACTCGACACCATGGTCGAGACGCCGATATTCGCCGCCATCGCCAGCAACAACGCCATCAGCGCAAGGCTGAGGCCCGGCACCTGCTGGCGCGTATCGGCCCAGAACCATTCCCACCGCACGGCCCTTGTCCGGCGCTCGGCCACCGTCAACGCGCGATCAAGGATCAGCGGAAAGACCAATGCCGCGCCAAACAGCAGACAGGCGACACCGGCAAACCCCGCCAGCAGGCCGCTGCCAAGCCACACAAGCCCCCCCGCCATGACGAACAGCAGCGCGCCGGCCATCGCCTGCAGGCCGTGCCGACGGCCTGCCGCCATGCTCCATGCGCGGGCGTCGCTCGTGGCCAGCGCGGGCATTCGAGCAATCCGCCAGAACGCGCCCGACGCCGCAAGCCCTGTGCCCGCCAGCGCAATCGCCAGACCCGATAGCCACCACGACGGCTGCAGGTTCAACGCGCCAGACACCTGCGCGCCGTACAGCCCCTCCAGCGTCGCCACCACATCCGGCAAAAGTGCCGCCGCCAACAGGTAGCCAAGGACCACCCCGATCCCCCCGGCGATCAGCGCGATCACCGTCAATTCCACCGCCATCAGCCCGATCAGATGCCGCAACGGCAAACCCAGACTGCGCAGCGTGCGCACCATGCCGCGCCGTTGCTCGAACGCCAGGCCGATTGCGCCATGCACGATGAAGATGCCCACCGCAAAGCTCAGCAACCCGAACGCCGTCAGGTTAAGGTGAAAGCTGCCCGTCAATTGCCCGATATCCGAGCTTTGCTGCGACGGGCGCAGCACCAGATCGGGCGCGATCCGATCCAGCGGGGGACGCCCGCGCGGTTGGGTGTCGGCCAGCATCAGGCGGCTGATCTCTCCGGCGCGATCCAGCAGGGATTGCGCGACGCCGATATCGGTGATCGCGGTGCCGGGCGCCAGCCCCGGATCGGCCACCACCCGCAGCGTCACCGTCCGGGCCAGCGCCTCTGCGATGTCCGGGTGGGCAAAGATCAACCTGTCCAACAGAAAGCTCTGCAAGGGCGCATCGCCAGCCTGCGTGATTGGCCCCGCGCCGCCGGGGGCGGTCAGCGGATCGATCCCGACAAGGCGCACCCGTTCGCCCTCTGCGTCCAGAGTGCCCTCCACCACCGGCCCGACCAGCCAACCGGCCCGGCGCAAACTCACAAAGCGGTCCTGGGCAATCGTTTCGCCGCTGCGTGGCACCAGCTGATCAAACCGCCCCTCGCCCAACAGGGCGGCGGCTGCGTCATAGCTGCTGCGCGCCTGCGCATTCAACGCCTGCACCCCCGACCACAGCGCAGTGGCCAGCGCCAGCCCCGCCACCAGCGTGAACAGCTGCAAAGGATTGCGCCGCCAATGGGACCAGAGCGCCTGGATCGCCGCGGCTGTCATTCCAACCGCCCCTGCCGCAGATGCAACCGCCGCTGCGCCCGCGCCGCAAGGGCCGGCGAATGCGTCACCATCATCAGCGCAGCACCCGTCTCGTGGACCAGCGCCAGCATTTCCTCGATCACCACGGCGGCGGTGGCCTCGTCCAGATTGCCGGTGGGTTCATCGGCCAGCACAAGGCGTGGCTGTGCGGCAAGCGTCCGGGCGATGGCCACACGCTGCTGTTGACCGCCCGACAATTGCTCGGGGTATTTCGCCAGATGCGCGGTCAGGCCCAGGGCCTCGGCCAGCCGGTCGGCACGGGCCTGATCCGCGCGCCCGGCAAGCCGGGCCTGAAAGCTGATATTCGCGGCCACGCTCAGCGACGGGATCAGGTTGAACTGCTGGAACACCACCCCCACCGTGCCGCGCCGCAAGGCTGCGCGCCCGGTGTCATCAAGGCGTGTCACCTCTTGGCCGTCCAGCCGGATGCTGCCGCTATCGGCGGTGTCCAGCCCCCCAACCAGATGCAGCAACGTGCTTTTGCCCGACCCGGATTCGCCGGTCAGCGCCATTGTCTCGCCCGCGGCAAGCGACAGGCTTATGCCGCGCAGAACCTCGGTCGGGCCGTCCGGCCCGGCATAGGATTTCGTGAGGGTATCGATCTGCAGCAGCATGGCGCCTCCATATGATGGAAAGCTATGCCATGCGCAGCGGATGAAAAGCCACCGATGTCGAAAATCGGCCCCGTGGCCAAATCGCCTCAGCCTGCCGCTCGGGTCACTGGATGCGCGCGCGCAGCTTGTCGGTACACAGCTCCATCAGCAGCACGATGGCGAAGATCGCAAGAATGATCATCGATGCGTTGCGATACTGGAACAGGTCGAACGCCACCTTGAGTTCCTGACCAATCCCGCCAGCCCCCACAAGCCCCAGCACGACTGAGGACCGCACCGCCTTTTCCAGAGCGAACAGCGACGAGTTGATCAGCGACGGCATGATATCCGGCAGGATCGCCCCCACAAGGATCGACCCGCGCCCCGCCCCGATGGCAGACAGCGCCTCTTGGGGTTCCTTCTCGGCGTCCTCCATGGCTTCGGCAAAGAACCGGCCACAGAAACCGATGGTGTCGACCACGATTGTCATGGTCCCCGCCACGGCCCCCAGCCCGATGGAGGCCACGAAGATCAGCGCCCAGACCAGATCGGGCACCGTGCGCAGGAACGAAATGAACGCCTTGACCACCACGTTACCCCGCCCAAGCGGCGACACGCCCCGCGCCGCACACCACGCGATTGGCAGGCTCAGAAGAATACCGATGGCGGCACCGACCAGCGCGATCTGGAAGGTCTCGAGGATGCGCAGGCCGATCCGCGCCAGAAAGGCGGGCTCGGTGTTGGGCGGCAGCATCCGCCCCACAAGATTGACCATCCCCGGCACACCATCGACCAATTGCTGCGGCGACGGCGCCACCTTGCCCATCGAGGCAAGGACAACCGCGCCCAATGCCACCAGCAGCGCAAAGTTCAGCGGCGAAAACCCGGTGAAGCGGCCCGGCGCCTCCAACCTGCGATCAGCCATCGAATGTATCCTTGAGATCGCCGCGCGTGACCTGGGCCGCGGGCCGGTCGAACAGCACCTTGCCGCCTTTCAGGGCCACGATGCGGTCCGCGTAATCCACCGCATGCGCCATGTCATGCGAGGTATAAAGCAGCGTGATGCCGTGATCCCGGCACAGCTGGGTGAAAAGCTCCATCACATTGCGGCCCGATACCGGATCAAGACTGGCGGCAGGCTCGTCCGCGATCAGCAGGCGGGGGCGCCGCACCAGCGCGCGGGCAATCGCCACCCGCTGCTGCTGCCCCCCCGACAGGGCGTCGGCGCGCTCCAGCGCCTTGTCGGCCAGATCGACCTCGGCCAGCGCCTGCATCGCGCGGTCCCGCCAGTCCGGGGGGGCCAGCGCATGGGAAAACGCCCGCCAGCTTCCGGCATCCCCGAAAAGACCGTGAATGACATTCGACAGCACCGTGCGGCGGCGCACCAGACAATGTTTCTGAAAGACGAACCCGGTCTGGCGCCGCATGGCCAGCCGTTGCTTGCGGCTGCCACGCGCATCCACCGGATCGCCAAAGCACTGCAACGTGCCGCTGGAAATGGGATGCAACCCGATCAGGCTTTTCAGCAGGGTGGACTTGCCGCTGCCGTTGGATCCGATCAGCGCCACCCTCTCACCCGCCGCAATCTCAAGATCGACGCCGTCAAGGATCATGCGGCGCCGGTCATAGGATTTGCACAGGCCGCGCGCAGAAATCAGCGGGCCGGTCCGGGCCAGCGCCTGCGCAGCGGCACTTGGGCGGTCGGTCACAAGGTCAAGCATCGGTCCCCCGGGGGTTGGCTAGGGTGGGATGGCACATGGCCGGGGGCACCCGCCCCCGGCCTGATCGCTTGGGCGGGCTCAGTTGCCCACGAAGGCGCTCGTATCGACACCGATGGTCGCGTACATCGAACGCACGTAGTCGTAATCGCTGTCGTCGACCTGCGTCAGGAAGAAACCACCCTTGAACTTCTGGTTGTCCTCGCCTGTCAGCACGGCCTGCATCAGCTCGGCGGAGTGGTCCACAAAGGCGGCCTTGACGGCGGCAACAGCGTCCTGATCCATGTCCGAGCGCGCAACGAGGATATCGTTGGGCAGGTCACGGCCCCGCGCGACAACAGCGAAGGACGTATCGGGGAACGCCTCGCGGATGCGGCGCAGATGGCTTTCATTCATGCCGACGGCCTGCACATCGCCACGGATCAGCGCCTCGACCGCCAGATTGCGCGAGATGATCTGCGGCTGGTAGTCGGTGTTGTAGGCCAGACCGAAATCCGCCAGAACCTGTGCCGGTCCAAGATGCTGCGAGGTCGACCCGACCGACCCGAAGGTCACGGTCTGGCCCTTCAGATCCTGCACCGACTTGATCGGACCATCCGACAGGGTGACGATCTGCGCGAAATAGTTCGGACGCTGCCATGCGGTCACGATCACCGCGTCGGTCAGTTCCTTGATGACGACGTATTCTGCGGGGCCGGTCAGCACCAGATCGACCTTGTCCTGCTTCAACGCCTCGACGGCGGCGGTGCGCGACGAGACGGGAAACAGATCGACCTCATAGCCGGTCAGCTCTTCGAGTTTGGCTTCAAAAGCGCCAAACTCTTGTTGCAGGGCTTCAAGCCCTTCGATGTCGGTGACCGCGAATTTCAGCGGTTCTGCAAAAGCGGCGGGGATGGCGGCGACGGAAACCGCAGCGGCGGCAAGCAGGGAACGGATCATGAGCCTCTCCAAGATGTCCAAGGTTGTGTATACAGGAACGTCACACAAGCGATGCATAAGGGATTCGATTGACACTTTCGTGACACGGAGACCAAAGACCCCATGACAAACGCCTGGACCCTCACCGGCGGCGAGAGCTTGCTGCCCGACGGCTTCAAAATGACCGATCTGCATCTGTCCGGGGGCCGGATCGCCCCGGACAGGCCCGAGGACGCACAAGGCTTCGATGCTAGGGGCGCATGGATTCTGCCCGGCATCGTCGATCTGCATGGCGACGGATTCGAATCCATCGTGCAACCCCGCCCCGGCGTGCATTTCCCCCATGCCCTCGCCTATGCCGAGGCCGATGCCCAGATGATCGCCAACGGGATCACCACCGGCTATCACGCCCTGACCGTGTCTTGGGAACCGGGCCTGCGCGACATCGCGATCTCGCGCGCGTTGGTGGCGTCCCTGACCGACATCGCCCCGCGCCTTGCCTGTGACACGCGGTTGAACATCCGGTGGGAAACCTTCGCGATCGACCATGTCGACGAGGTGATCGGCTGGCTGGCCGCGCGCCCCGGCGATATCCTGTCGCTCAATGATCACACCAGCGCCAACCGCGCGCTTGACGACGACAGCGCCAAGCTCAAGCGGATGGCGTCCCGCATGCACCTGTCGCCCGCCGATGCCAAGCGCCAGATCAACCGCATCTGGGACCGCCGCACCGAAGTGCCCGCCGCCACCGACCGTCTCTGCCAAAGCGCCGCGGCGCTTGGCCGGCCCGTCATGTCGCATGACGACATGACCGTTGAAGACCGGCTGACGGGGCGCGCGCGCAATGTCACCATCGCCGAATTCCCCATGTCCGCCGAGGCCGCAGGTGCGGCGCGCGATGCGGGAGAACATGTCGTTCTGGGGGCACCCAACGCCTTGCGCGGCGAAAGCCACAATGGCGCGCTCTGTGCCACGCAGGCCATCGCGGCGGGGCTCTGCACCGTGTTGGCGTCGGACTATTATTATCCCGCGCCGTTCCATGCGGTTTTCCGTCTGCATGATGCGGGTGTGCTGCCTCTGGACCAGGGCTGGGCGCTGATCTCGGCCAATCCGGCGGCGGCGGTCGGGCTGCAGGATCGCGGCACGCTTGCATCCGGTCAGCGCGCGGATCTGCTTGTGGTCGACCAACGGACGCGCCACATTCGGGCTGTCTTCGTGAATGGCAGAAAGGTTCTGGATCGTGGCTGAGGCATCCGCCGCCCCAAGGGGCGGCCCCTCCCTTCTGGCGCTGGCGCAACGGCCCTACGACGCCCGCGCGCTGCGCCCGATCTGGCTGCAGATCTATGACCGGCTGTCCGAGGCCATCGACAGCGGGCTTGTCGCACAGGGCGCCAAACTGCCCGGCGAAGTGCAACTGGCCGAGATGTTCCGCGTCAACCGCGTCACGATGCGCCGCGCGCTCGCCCTGCATCAAAGCGAGGGCAAGCTGCAAGCCCGCAAGGGCGTCGGCATCTTCGTGCGCCAGACGCCGCGCACCTTCGTCATCCAGAACGACATGCGGTTTTCCGACTCGTTGATCGGCTGCGGGCAGGACGTGACCACGCGCACCCTGCGGCTGGATCGCGCGCCTCCCAGCCCTGAGGCCGCACAGCTGTTCGGACTGTCACAGCGCGACAGGGTGATCGTGCTGCACCGGATGCGGCTGCTGGATGGCGCGCCGATCTATTTCACCCGCAAGGAGTTGCCGGCCCATCGTTTCCCCGATTTCGAACGGCTTTACGAGCGGCTCAATTCCGTCAGCGCCGTCTACAAGGCCTCAGGCATCCCGTGGTTCCGCCGCGCCGAAACCCGTGTGCGCGGCGGGCTGGCGCACCCCGACGAAGCCGAGATACTGGGCATCAACGCCAAGACCCCGGTGCAGCATGTCACCGCGATCAACCGCACACCGGATGGCGAAGCCATCGAATACAATCGCGGGTGTTGGGCCATGGCCAGCGTGGAATTCGTGTTCGTCTCGCCCGAAGGCTGACGCGCCCCCGCTCAACCGAATCCGCGCCGCGTGCGATTGGCGAACGCCACCAGCGACAGCATGACCGGCACCTCCACCAGCACCCCCACGACCGTGGCCAGCGCCGCGCCCGAATTGAGCCCGAACAGGCTGATCGCCACCGCCACCGCCAGTTCGAAGAAATTCGACGTGCCGATCAACGCGCAAGGCGCCGCGATCCGGT
>JALQUE010000397.1 GCA_023260815.1 Roseovarius sp. | reverse complement strand
GGTCATGTTGGCGACATAGGCGGCCAGATCGTCGCGCGGCGTGTCGTGGTCGAATTTGAGAGGCTCACCGATCGTGATCGTATTGCCGTCGATCGCGGTGATCGTCACCTCTTCGTCCTGGCTTTCGAAAGGACGCATCTTTTCGCCATCCCATTGCCAGCCTTGCTTGTGTGTGCCGGTGATGACAATCGTATCGCCGACCGACCAGTTTTGCGGGATCTCGGACAGGATGATCTGTGTATCGCCCGCCATGGGGGCATCGGCGACCTTTAGGAATTCGGTCTTTTCCGCGCCGTGAATGTCTACCTGACCATGCGAGATCAGACCCCGGGACAGCAATGTCGGATCCCAACTCACGTCGATATCGCCGTTATTGGCGAAAATGATCTTGGTGTCGAAAGCACTTTGAACCGGGTTGTCCTTGGTGCCGATTTCCAGACGCCCGCTGCTGTCGACGACAAAGGTATCGATCAGCATCTTGGTGTTCATATCGGTTGCAAAACTCAGCTCGCCATCCACGCGCAGGGTAAAGAGCGACGCGTCGCTTTCACCATTATAGCGAATGGAGATGTCTTTCGGGATCAAGACCTTGGCATCATCCCCGGGAACGAGGCCGTTGTGCCATGTGGCCGGATCGAACCAATCGCCGCTGCGGATCGCAATATGTGTTGCCTCGGCGCGGGGCACCAGATCGAGCAATTCACCGTGCTCCATCATCTTGCCCATGTCGTCCATATGCATGGAGTGATCCATGTCGGGGGCGGTAGTGATGGACTGTACATAAGCGTCGATTTCGGTTTGCGTCGCCTCCAGAGGCAGGCCGCCAACCGGTTGGGTCGTCTCGACATGATCGTGGCCACTGTCCATGTCGTGGGAGCTGTGATCGGTGGTGTCGCTGCCCATGTCGTGTGAGCTGTGATCGGTGGTGTCACCGCCCATGTCGTGAGAGCCGTGATCGGTGGTGTCGCCGCCCATATCGTGGGAGCTGTGATCGGTGGTGTCACCGCCCATGTCCATATCGCCGGACATCGACATATCGGTTTCGGGCGGAACCTCGGGTGTTGATGTGGTGGGCGTGGGCTGGGGGATTGGTTGCGTGACGGGCGTGACCTGTGGCGCTACCGGAGGTGTGGAAATGCCGGAAAGCCCGAAGAGAAAATCGAAAGTACGCACTGGCTGCAAAAAGCTGAGAGAGGCGATCTGGTTCCCGCCATTCTCGCCGCCAGTCTGCCAGGTGTTACCCGAGGTGGCGTCGGAAGCGCGGCCCCAGATTGTTGGAAAGGACGCGCTTTCGCCACTGGTTTGCCAGAAGGATACGCCGCTTGTGAAAACGCTTGGGACGGTCCATGTGTTGAACCCGCCAAATGTGGCGGCGACATTTTGTGTCGCATTCTCGGCTCCGCCCTGCTCACGCGACGTTGTCCAGGGTTGGTTGAATGTCTGAGGCGCCCATGCGCCCCATCCAAAGCTTTGCAATGGATTTGCGTTCTCGCGGTTTTGGGTGCTGCCGGCAGGGCCTACTGGCAGAAGTGACAAGCTCATGTTTTCTAAACGCGACATCTCTAAAATCTCCGGCAGTGCAATAACTGAGGCACTGGGATAGATCGCGTTCATGGTTTCAGTTTGGCTTGATTGTGGCTGAATATCGAACGCTTGCCCGGTTTCCGCCACAGAAATTGAGATCGTGCCAATAGACGTTCGAGTGCCTGCGCTCATGCCGTTTTCCAACTTTTTTTGGGTCAGTGCGTGACCAGTTGACGGCAGGGAAAACAACAAGATTAAAGTAAGGAAAACTTCGAAAAGAAGTTTCAGTCTCATGACGCGTGCGACCTTTTATTTTGGGCCTGCACTAACCTGCCTGAGCAATTAATATCAGAAGGGCCAGAGGGTTTGAAACCTCACCGGAGGGCCATAGGCGACAATGTGCCAGCATCCGGCGATCGCAGGCTGGTTGGGTCAAAATAGTGCAATTAATTCAACAATCAGGACCCGTAATAGCCGTAGCTGTCGCTGCGATCCATGTAGCGGCATTTGTTCAGAACGACGCCGAGAACATTGGTCCGGGCGGCAAGTTCCTGCTCACATTTGTCGACTTCAGCGGGGCGCGTGCGTTCGGCTTCGGCCACAAGAAGGGCGCAGTCGATCTGATCGAGAAACGCCAGTGTGTCATCGCTGACCATCAGCGGGGGCGTGTCGAAGATCATGATATCGGGCGCGTAGGCCGCTTCAAGCCGGTCCAGAACACCCGCTGCACTGCTGCCCTGCAGCAGTTCCGCCGAATGACGCGTCGAGGATTGGTTCGCCGCGAAAATCAGGTTCGTGCCATAACGCAGCAGATGATCCTCGGGCGGTTCTTTCTCGGCCAGCGCTTCAGAGAATTGCACCGGCTCTTTCAGGCCCAGAACCCGCGCCACAGAAGGGCGCCGCATGTCGAGTTCGACCACCATGACCTTGAGATCGGATTGACGCGCAAGGCTGAAGGCAAGGTTGAGGCAGGTCATCGTCTTGCCGCTGCCGGCACCCGGCGATGTGATCCCGACACGCCGCCAGCCTTGCTTGCGCATCTTCTGCATCAGCTTGGTCCGCATCATGTCATAGGGGGCGGCTTCGGGGCAGGCCTGATAGGCCAAAATCCGGTTATGGGTCAGTTTCGCCGGCTTTGGCTGAAACGACCGGACGGTTTTCCAGATCGCGTCACGCTTTGTGTCCGGGCCTGGGTCGACCACTGAAACCGCGGGCGCGGCAACAGCCTCGTTGCGTGGGCGTGGGTTGACCTGTGGCTTTTCCTGCGGCTCGGGGCTTGCGCCTTGTTGCCGGGCCTGCCGGGCCTTTTCGATAGCGGATTGGATGCGTTCCATAATCAGCGTCCCTTCATCACAAGGCCAGGCCAAGCTGTTCGAGAATGCCGGACAAGCCCGTCTTGTCGAGCGCCCGTTCAATCAGCAGGTCCATCGGGAGGTAATAGGTGTGCAAAAGGTAGAGTGTGAGCGGGATACCGATGGCGACCGTCGCAATCACAAGACCGATCAGCGTTCGGCGCATGACCCTCTGACGCTTGGTGCGGATATAGGGGATCGTCATGAAGGGTGTGATCCCAAGCCGGTTGGTCAGATCGGCGGGTCTGCGGATCGAGCTGTTCAAAAGTTCCAGCAAGGCCACAAGTCCCGCGCCCATGATGATCCCGCCGCCGATGCCCATGATCGCGATCTTGCGGCGATCGGGGGCGGTGGGCGCGCGTGGGGCGACGGCTTGTTCGATCACCGTGATGCGCTGTCCGCGTGATTGCGCCTCGATCTGGTCGCCGGTGCGCGCGGCGGCAAGATCGGCGGTCGCCTGATTGTACTGGACACGCAGGTTTTCGTAATCCCGCTCCAACGTGCCAAGCGTGATGGCGTTTGCCGGTGTCGCGTCAAGCGAGGCGTTGAGTTCGGCAAGATCCTCTTCGATCGTGGTCCGCTGCTCGACAAGGAAATCCATCTGGCCTTCGATATCGGCGATCTGAATTTCATAGGGTGACAAATCTTCAGTGCCCGGAGCGTCTGCCGCGCGCTGTTCGGCGACCTTGTTCTCAAGCACTTCGACCCGTCGCTGAAGGTTCTGGATGCGCGGGTTCTGTTCGGAATATACGGTGAGCGCGGTGGTCAGGTCATCCTGCAGCTGGATCAACCTGCGTTCTTCCGGGGTCATTTCCGCGTCGGACATGGTGATGCTGCCCGTGCGCTCGTACATTTCCGTCAGTCGATCGCGGCGGTCCCGAAGGCTGCTGAGGTCACGCTCGATCTGCAGGATGCGCTCCTGCAACGAGGCTTGGCGGTCCCGTCTGAAATTTACGCTTTCGGGCAGAGCGTTCTGGTTTCTGAGTTTGAACTCCAGAATGCGTTGTCCCTGATCGGCCAGTTCCTGATCCAGTCGGGCGACTTCCTGCACGAAGAACTCGAGCGTCTGGCCTGACGCGGCCTTGCGCATCGACACGTTTTCTTCCAGCACGCGGGTCACCAACTCGTTTGTGACGCGTGCCGACAAGGCGCCGTTTGAAGCCTTGAACGACAGCGATACAAAGGACGCCGCGTCGCGGCTGCGCGGCAGACCCATGGATATCCGCTTGCGCATGTCGGTCACGATGGCGTCCGGCGACATGCCGGGCCGGTCGGCGTGGACATTGAATTCGCGCGAGATATCCAGAAGGTTGGCCCGTGTCAAAAGGCGTTGGCGGATGATCTGCAGGATTTCAGGGGCAGAAACCTCGACCGTCGAAGCCGCCAGATTGCCCGGAATCTGTGGAGATTCGACCAGCAATTGCGCCTCTGCCTCGTACACCGGAGGCAGGGTATAGGCCGTGGTCAGACCGACACCCGCGACGGCCACGAAGACCAGTAGAAAATAATGAATCCGCCTCAGAAACAGAGACAGGAAGAACTTCAGATCATCAAGCATCAATCAAAATCATCCGTTTGCTCGAAAGTGCCGGCACCAAAAAATGTGCCATCATCCAGAACTTGCTGGACCGTTCGATCGGTCACGGTTTTCTGGTTATTCGTGAACGCATAGACCATTGCAAGGTCCGATAGCTGGTTCACCAGCCTTGGAACGCCGCCCGTCTGTTCGTGGACCAATTCGCAGGCGCGACGGGTGAACAGGTTTTTCCTTGCGCCCGCCTTGATCAGTCGGTGGCCGATATAGGCCTGAACGGTGTCCACATCCATCGGCCCAAGATGAAAGCTGGAGGCGACGCGCTGCGCGAATTGCCTGAGGTCGGGCTTGCGGATGATGTCACGCAGTTCTGGCTGTCCGACCAGAACCAGTTGCAACAATTCGTCCTTGTTGGAGTTGATGTTGGTGAACATCCGCAGCTCTTCCAGGGACTCGCGGCTGAGGTTCTGGGCCTCGTCGAAAATCACCACGACCCGGTTGCCACGGGCGTATTCTGCGATCAGGTATTTCTGGAACGCATCGAACAGATCGACATAGGTTGCGTTTGGCCCTGCTGGCTGATCCAGAGCCATAAGAACCCACCGCAGCAATTCGCCGCGCGTGCCATGCGCATTGGACACCAGACCCACCTTGGTGAACCGGTCGAGCGACTTCAGAAGATGGTGCAACAGCGTCGTCTTGCCGGACCCCACCTCGCCGGTGATCAGGGTGATCGGGGCACGGGTGAGTAGCCCGTATTCCAGCATCGTGTAGGCGCGGCGGTGAGCGGGCGACCAGAAAATGAAATCAGGGTCCGGCACAAGCGAAAACGGGCGTGAATGCAGGCCGAAATGTTCGGTGTAAATGTCAAAGGTACTATCAGAGTTGCTCATATGGACATCGGCTCCACCGTCGCCCCCGTGTTTCATGGACGCATCATGCTGTCCAACGTAACGATCAATGCGGCCCGAATGTCCGACCATTCTGGTCATCTGCTCCGGATCAGGCGTGTCTTCTGCGGTTTTGTGGTGGCCCTGTGACGGGACTGTTTTGATGGGATTGTTCAGAACCAAGACATTGTTGCGCATGTCATCGTCACCGCCTGTGCCAGACCCTGAGATGGTCCGCGATTTGCGCATGTCGTCTGCCGCTTGCGCTGCATCGAATGGCCTGACTTGGGGTGATTGGTTCATCCTGTCGAAATTCATCCATTCGGCCCCCCCGATCCTTAAAGAGATATGTTTGAAACGTCTGATCACCAAGGGTCTGTTCCGTTTACCAAAAT
Source organism: Roseovarius sp. (assembly GCA_023260815.1). Lineage (GTDB taxonomy): Bacteria > Pseudomonadota > Alphaproteobacteria > Rhodobacterales > Rhodobacteraceae > Roseovarius. The sequence goes on along the minus strand of JALQUE010000397.1, from coordinate 18,045 downwards.
CACTAGTGCAAAAATTTATTCAATCATCGGCGACTGCGTGCCTTTTCATGGCAGGCTTGTAAACACTTTGTAAACATTCACCACGAGACATTAGACAATTGAATTATGGCGGCGATTCGCCCGGATTGCGCAAGCTTAGTGGCTTGGATCAGGACCATTTTGGAAACAATAGGCGAAATGGATATCTATTTGTGCCAGTTAAATCATAATCTGGTGTGTTGAGCCGGGTTTTCCCCCAGTGTTCTCATCCCCGGGTTGTTAACGCCTTATTTACTGTTGTTGTAAAGCAGGCATGGAGTTAAGCTTCACCTACAGGCTTCAGTTATTTTGAGAAGCTGGGAAAAAAAGATTCGGCGCGTTACCACCGGACAATATCTCATACGAGCAGATTTATTTTTCGGCCCGTTTTTTAAGTCGGGCTTTGTTTAAAGTTTAAATTTTTTTGGAGACATTTGACGTGACCGTTCAAAATGAGAATTTTCTGAGTCGACAGAGCGCCCCCATTGATCTGCTGCGGCCGCGTGTCGACAAACGCAAACACGGAATTTACCGACAGTTTGGCAAGCGTTTCGTTGATGTATTTCTTGTCATCATGGCCGCTCCCGTGGTCCTGCCGGTCGTTCTTATCCTTGCGGCTTTTGTGGCCAGCGATGGATGCAACCCGTTCTTCCGGCAGAAGCGTGTCGGGCGAAATGGCCGGATCTTCACCATGTGGAAACTGCGCACCATGGTTCCGAATGCGGACCAGAAACTACAGGCGCACCTTGATCAATGCGACGAGGCCCGCGAGGAATGGGAGGTCAAGCAGAAGCTGACCAAAGATCCGCGTATCACCACTTTTGGCCGTGCCATCCGCAAGACATCAATGGACGAGCTTCCGCAGCTTTGGAACGTGCTCAAGGGCGACATGAGCCTTATCGGCCCCCGCCCGATGATGCCCGAACAGGCGGCACTTTATCCCGGTCGGGCGTATTTCTACTTGCGCCCGGGCGTCTCGGGGTTCTGGCAGATCTCCGACCGCAACAACAGTTCCTTCGCAGCCCGCGCCGATTACGACGAGATGTACAACAGACGTCTTTCCTTTGCGACCGACCTCTGGGTTATCCTCAAGACACTGTCGGTCGTGATGCGAGGCACTGGCTGCTGAACGCGGCGGAACGTGACGTGCGAAGAGGTTCAGGTCCGGGACAGACGGATATTTATAATCGATGGAATCGCGTGATTACATTGTTCGTTCAAACTTGCCAAAAACGGTTTTGAAGGATCGGAAATGAAGTTGTCCCGGAAGTCTGGCCGCTTGGCCGCCCTGATGTTGTCCGCCACACTTGTTCTTGCCGCCTGCCAAACATCGGAAGAAAGGGCACAGGAACATTTTGAATCCGGTCTTGCCCTGCTCGAGCAGGGAGATGTCGCGCGCGCTCTGGTGGAATTCCGGAACGTCTTCAAGCTTGATCCGCTCCACAAGGACGCGCGCCTGACCTATGCGCGCGCCCAAATGGAAAACGAGGCCTTTGGCGACGCCTATTCGCAATATCTAAGGGTGGTCGAACAATTCCCCGATACATTCGAGGCCCGGATCGAACTGGCCGAGATGGCGATCAATGCGCGCAATTGGGACGAGGCCGAGCGTCACGGTCGCGCCGCCGCAGACCTTGACCCCGGCAATCCACGGACGCAGATCGTTGTCACCGCTCTTGATTATGCCAAGGCGTTTCAGGATGAAAACCCTGTGGCGGCGGCTGATGAAGCCCTCAAGGCGCGCGATCTGCTGGCGCAGAACCCCGACAGCCTGATCGCCCGTCAGGTGGTCATCGATCAATACCTGCGCAGCGGCGATCTGGATGCCGCAATGGCCGCTGTGGAAACCGGTCTGGAAATCCATCCTGATGTTTTCGAGATGCATGCGACCAAGCTGCAGATTCAGGCCAATCGTCAGGAGGTCGACGCCATAGGCGGCACGCTGAGGACCATGGTCGATCGCTTCCCCGCCAATGAAGATATCCGCCGGATGCTGATCGCCTACTACATTGATCGCGAAGATCTGGACAGCGCCGAAGCCTATCTGCGCGACCTGGCCTCGGCTGAGGATGCGGGCAAGGATGAAAAGCTGACGGTCGTGCGTTTTCTGCGGGAAACCAAGGGGCTTGAGGCCGCGCGAGAGGAACTTGAACGGCTGGTCGCCGCCGAAGAGGATACGATCGCCTATCGCGCCCTTCTGGCGTCCGTCGCCTTTGAAACCGGGGAGCGGAAGCAAGCGATCACGGATCTGGAAACCTTGCTGGAAACAACTGCTGCCGCCGAGGACCCCGAAACCCAAGAGGACGCGAACAGCGAGGTACGGCAGGACCGCCTGAGGGCCAAGGTGGTTCTGGCCCGGATGTTGCTGGAAACCGGCAACACCGTGGGCGCGCGGGCACAGGTCGAAGAAATCCTGCAGGACGATTCGACCAATGTCGACGCTCTCAAGATGCGCGCCGCTTGGCTGATCGATGAAGACAAGCCTGATGCCGCGATCCTTGATCTTCGCACAGCATTGTCCGAACAGCCGCGCGATGCCGATATCATGACCCTGATGGCCAGCGCCCATGAAAGGGCGGGATCGCGCGATCTGGCGGGCGAGCGCTATGCCATGGCGGTCGAAGTGTCGATGCAGGCCCCGGCCGAGTCGCTGCGCTATGCCCAGTATCTTGTTCAGGAAGAGCGTCAGCAGGCAGCCAAGGCCGTGTTGACCGAGGCTTTGAACCGGGCGCCGAACAATATCGACCTGTTGCAGAATCTTGCGACGTTGCACATCCAATCCGAGGACTGGAACGAGGTGACACGCCTGGTCTGGCGCCTGCGCGCTTTGGAAACCGAGCGCGCGACCGCCATAGCCAACGGGCTTGAAGCGGATGTGATGCTGCGGCAGGAACGGGTGGATGAGACGATCCAGTTCCTCGAAGGTCTGGCCTCGGAGGATGGCTCGTCCTCCGAAGCGGCCCTCGCGGCACTGATCCAGACCAAGGTGCGTGCCGGTCAGATCGACGATGCGCGCGGCCTTGTCGAACGGCGTCTGGCCGAAACCCCCGACAGCCGTATCCTGCGCTACCTGCGCGCGGGCCTGCACATGGTCGATGGGGACCGTGACGCTGCGTCCGAAATCTATGCGACCCTTCTGGACGAGGTGCCGGGACATCCCCGCGTGATGCGCACGCTGTTCGCGATCATGATGGCAGAAGGCCGTCAGGACGAGGCGCGCGCGATGATCGACAATCAGATCGAAACCGCGCCCGAGCCGATCGCGGCGCTGCTGCTCAAGGCCGAAATGCTTGAGCGCGACAAGGATTTCGAAGGCGCCATCGCGATCTATGAAGACCTCTATGCGCAGAACAGCAATAACGTCCTTGTCGCCAACAACCTGGCCAGTCTGATCACCACGCACCGCGACAGCGCCGAGGATCTGGACCGCGCCTACAACATCGCCCGCCGCCTCAGCAGCGCGGAAATCCCGGCGCTGCAGGATACCTATGGCTGGATCGAATACCGTCGCGGCAATTACGAAGAGGCGCTCAAATACCTCGAGCCCGCCGCCGAAGGCCTGCCGCAACATGCGCTGGTCCAGTATCACCTGGGCATGACGTACCACGCGCTGAACCGCACGCCCGAGGCCCGTGAAACCCTGACCCGCGCGCTGGAACTGGCAGGCGATGAACCCCTGCCGCAATTCGACCGCGCCCGCGAGGTTCTGGAGGGGATGAGGAATGAGTGATCGCAAGGCGGCGCCGGTCTTGCTGTTGTGGGCACGGAGCCAGTTTGCGTGACGTCGAGTGGTTACCCTAAAATTCTGATCTGTGCGCCGAATGCGACGGCGCGTTTCGGCGGCGAAGCGATCCTGCCGCTCAAGTACTTCGAATTGCTGCGAAAGAGGGGCGTCGATGTCAGGCTGATCGCACATGCCCGAAATCGGCGTGATCTTGAGGAACGCGTTGGCGAGCATGCCGACCGGATCATGTATGTGCCCGATAGCAAATGGCACACGTTGGTTTGGAAAGCAGGCAGGCCATTTCCACGTTCGATCCGAGACGCGATTTTCGGTTCCATCATGGCGTGGATCGACCAACGCTATCAGACGACATTCATTCGTGAGTGTGTCAGGGCGGACCTAGTCGACATCATACATCAACCGATCCCGGTGTCGCCTTTGGCGCCATCCTGGATTTACGGGTTTGGAGTACCCGTTGTGATTGGTCCGATGAACGGTGGCATGAATTTCCCGAAGGGATACCAAGAGTACGAAAGCCTTTTTGCCCGAAACTTCGTGTTTGGCGCGCGTCTGGTGGCCTTGGCGTTGAACAGGGTCATTTCCGGAAAGAAACATGCAGCTGCGTTGCTGGTCGCCAATGACAGAACACGGATGGCCCTGCCGTTCCCTAATCATCCTAAAATTGTCCAGCTGGTCGAGAACGGCGTCGACCTTGATCTTTGGCAACCCACCCGGAGGATGAGAAGAAATTCTGATGAGCCCTTCAGGCTGGTCTTTGTGGGGCGCATGGTTGATCTCAAGGCGCTGGACTTCACGCTGTCGGCCGTTGCTCAAGCGCAGCGGCGAGGCGTCGATATCCATCTGGATATGGTCGGTGATGGACCGGAATTGACGCGTTTACGTGGTTTGAGCAAGGAGCTTGGTATTGACGACCGTATCGAGTTTCGTGGCTTTTTGCCTCAAAGCCAATGCGCGGAGATTTTGAAAGACTCCGATGCCCTTATTCTGAACTGTGTTCGAGAATGCGGCGGTGCCGTGGTGCTTGAAGGAATGAGTGCGGGCCTGCCGGTCATTGGTCCGGACTGGGGTGGACCCGCAGATTACATCAATGAAGAGTGCGGTATTCTGGTACACCCGGAACCCAAAGACACTTACGCGACACGTATTTGCGATGCGATTATCGAGTTAGCTACAAATCCAGGAAAATGCAGCGAGATGGGTCTGAAAGGACGCTCGAGGGTCATTGAGGAATTCGATTGGGAGAAGAAAATTGACAGGATTCTGGACCTCTACACCAGCAATTGTTGAAAGCCCAGATCAAAAGGTTGCTGATGTCGCCATACGACTTCCGCTCTGAAATTGTCCCGCGAACAACGTTCAGTTTATTGTTTGATTTTATTTTCTGAAACCTATCGAGAGTGAAATGAAAAGACTGGTTATCGATATAGACGGGACATTAACCACTGCGGATACACCCGATTACCAAGCGGTCAGCCCGAATTTGGACGTGGTCGCCTCGTTGAACGGTTACAAGGCGCAAGGCTTTGAAATTGTCCTTTATACGTCGCGCAACATGCGCACGCATGACTCGAATGTCGGCAAGATCACGGCTCACACAGTTCCTGTCATCACCGCGTGGCTTGCCAAGCATGCGATCCCTTATGATGAGCTTTGGGTCGGCAAGCCATGGTGCGGGAATGAAGGATTCTATGTGGATGACAAAGCCGTTCGTCCAGATGAATTCGCGCGCCTGACCTACGCAGAGATTTGCGACCTCATTGGGATCAAGGACAAGTCCGGCGGATGAGCCATCCATTACAGACGTTTGAAAGGAGAACTCTGCCATGCCAATGGTGAATGCAGGTTCAAAGACGATTTTTTCGCTCATGTTCCCAAGACCGGGGGATCCAGTGTGGAAGAGTACCTGATCCGTCGCTTTGGTGGTCCATTGAGCCTTCGAGATCGGACGCATTTTAGCGGCAAGCGCCAGCGTGGTTTGTTGTCATTGGCGACCCATTTGACTGCGGATGACCTGGTTGATTTTCTCCCCGCCGATCTGGACTATTCCTTTGCCGTAGTGCGTGATCCGCTGGAGAGAATGTTCAGTCAATACCGGTTCCAATCGGATGTTTCCAAGACCAGTCAATTCAGTTTTTCAACTTGGTTGAGGATCATGATGCGCTGTGTCGATCTGGATAAGCGCGTGTATCAAAACCACATACGGCCGCAATCGGACCTGGTGCCGGATGGAGCAGATCATTTCCGGCTTGAAGACGGTTTTGACAAGATGATCGAAAGACTTGATGACATTTCGGGTATGTCCTCGCCGGATATCAAAGTTGGTCATTTACTAAAGAGAAAGCGGGAAAAAATTGAGATAACAAAGCAAGATTTGCAACTGATACAGAGTTATTATGATGTCGATTATCAAAGGTTTGGATATGAAAAACATGATCCCGAGGATTTTCCCAGTGACTCCTTCGCAGGTGGACGCGCGGCCTTGGCGTATCTTTTGGCGCCTATGATTGTCTACCGACAGCGTCGTCATTGGCTAAGCTGAATCGGGCAAACCGCTTGAGCGCATATACCGGCACCAAGACATTGAAGCTGACTGCGTTCGACCAGAAATCCAGGACCGGAAAGTAGGTAGAATGCCGCTCGCGCATTGGAATGGAAAGACGATTGGCTTTGCTCATGTTCCCAAGGCTGGCGGAACAAGTGTCGAGGATTATCTGGCAAGACGGTTCGGTCCGCTTTCAATTTCGGATATCAACAAACGCAGCGGTGTCGCGCGTACGGGACTGATCGTGCCGGCGACGCATCTGTCAAAGACAGATCTGGCCGAGCTTTTGCCACATGATCTGACATATGGCTTTGCGGTCGTGCGTGATCCCGTGAAACGCCTGATGAGCGAGTATCGCTACCAGTCCAAGGTGTCTCGAATGAGCCGCCTCGGTTTTTCGACTTGGGTTCGGGTCATGCTCCGCGCCGCAACCATCGAGCCGCGCCTATACGAAAACCATATTCGCCCGCAGGCGGATTTGGTGCCGGACAGTTTTGAGGTCTTTCGTCTGGAAGATGGCTTCGACAAGCTGATTTCAAAGCTGGACGATATCGCTGAATGTGAGGCGCCAGACGTTGATGTACAACACCTCAATATGCGCAAATCCGAAAAGATACATCCATCGCGTCAAGACATTGCGCTTGTGAAAGACTTTTACCACGAGGATTATCAGCGATTTGACTACGCGGTTCCGGACGAGGCCGATTGGCCGAACGATCGCTTTTCTCGCCCCAGGGACTGGCTGGCCGCGCTTCTGTCACCGGTGCTGGTGATGTGGCAGCGATATCGATGGGTACGATGAGGATCGTCCAACTCAAGGGCTTTGCCTCAGAATTTTCATACTGTCTCCACAGGCTTGCTTCTCTTGTTAGGTTTAAAAGCACGGCGGTTTACGGTTGGCATATCGAAAAAATGGCAGGTACCATCCGCTGCGGTAGTGTCGTCCTTGAATGAATATATTTGGATCGAGTTGACATGCGTTGTTTGCAACGCCGGGCATTGAAGCCGGCGCCACAAGTCCTTGATAGGCCCGATGGGCAAAACCCGGTTGAGCAGTGCGATCTGCCGACCTTTTGTGTCCGAGGTTATTTCTGTGTTCCTGATCCTTTCAGCTAGAACAGTCAGCGAAGACATCGCTTTGAATTATGGGCGCTTGCCTCCCAGCTTTCTGCCCTTGGGAAACCAGCGGCTGTTCCAACTCCAAACAGAATTGGCGGGCACCGACACCGTGGCCATGACTGTGCCGGACCGTTTTGACATTGCGGCGATCGATAAGCTGGCCATCGAGGCCGCAGGGATACGCTTGTTGCCTCAGCCGTCGTCGCTCAGTTTGACCGGCGCGATCAAGGCGGCTGTCCAGGAATTGAATCCGAAGGGGCCTTTGCGGATACTCTACGGTGACACGCTTGTGCGATTGGACCAGACGCCATCGGAATGTCTTGCGGAGGACCGTGTCGTTTTTCAGCACACCACAGCAAACTATCCTTGGGCCTATGTGCTGGAAAATGATGAAGGCAACCAGTTTTCTGATGACCCCCCGCAGCGTCTGGATACTCGCAAGGTGATCTGCGGTGACTTCACGTTCATGGATTGTGATCTGCTTTTACAGGCATGTGACGCCGGCGGCATCACTGATCTATTGAATACCTATAACAAGAACCGGCCTTTCAGATTGGTGGAGGCGGCGGAATGGTTGGATTTCGGCCATCTGCCACTTTATTTTCAGTCCAAGAAATCAGTGATGATCAAGCGCGTCTTCAACCGGCTTGATTACGAGAACCACCTTCTCATCAAACAGTCCGAGGATACCGGCAAGATCAGGTCCGAGGCTCATTGGTACGAATCTTTACCCGGCGATCTGTGCCTGCATACGCCACGGTATCGCGGCCGTGTGGAGCGTGACCACCTTGCTGGCTATGCACTCGAGTATCTTTACCTGCCATTATTGAGCGATCTTGCCGCTTTTGGCGCGCTGCCATTGTCCAGTTGGTTGGAAATCCTGAATGCGAGCTTTGAGTTTCTGGACAAATGCCAGGCGATTTCCCCGGATTCTGGCGCACCGGAATCCGCCCCTGTTTTTGCGGAACGCTTCTTTCAAGACATGATCGTTGAAAAGACGCGGGACAGGTTGACGGCTTATGCCGACATGGCGAATGTCGATCTGCATGACAGCTTTACGTTGAATGGAACACAGTTCCTGCCGATCCTTGACGTGGTCGATGATCTGATCCGGTGCATTCCCCCGACACGTGTCGATCACATCAGGTTCTGGCACGGCGATCTGTTTTACGGAAATATGTTCTACGATTTCACGGCCCGCAGGGTTTTGGCCATTGATCCACGCGGGCAACTGGGCAATGGGCAGGTCTGCATTTTTGGGGACTGGCGATACGATCTTGCAAAATTGGCTCACTCGGTGATTGGCCAGTATGATGCCATCCTGCTTGGCCGTGCTGAACTCATAGAGCATGGCCAGCGAAATTGGAGTTTGCACATAAGCAGTCAGCCGCATCAGGACGCTATGGAGCAGATCTTCATGACCCAAACCCAAGAGCGTTATGGCGTGACACATGACGAGTTGACGGCGATGACGGCTTTGCTGTTCTTTTCGATGTTGCCCTTGCACAAGGACAGACCGGATTTGCAACGCCAGATGTTGGCGAATGGGCTGCGTCTTGCTGCCAAGGTCGGGGGGGCTTTACGATGATTATCCTGCCGATGGCGGGTCTCTCCAGCCGCTTCTCCAGAGCTGGATATGACGTTCCAAAATACATGCTTCCGCTGCGCGGCCAAAGTGTTTTCACACATGCGTTGACCAGCTTCGAATCTTGCTTCCAAAGCGAACGCTTCATGATCATCTGTCGCCGGGTCGCCGACACCCCTGATTTCGTTCGTGCAGAATGTGTTGCTGCGGGCCTTTCTCTAGATCAAGTGGATCTGGTCGTCCTTGACGCGCCAACGGCGGGACAGGCTGAAACAGTGGCCGCGGGTCTTGACGCTGTGACATCAGACAAAGTGACACCCTTAACGATATTCAACATCGACACGTTTCGACCGGGCTTCCGATATCCGGACACATTCCGGTTGCAGGATATCGACGGCTATGTCGAAGTTTTTGTCGGGGAGGGCACGCATTGGTCTTTTGTAAAGCCTGACCCGACAGCGCCTGAAAGCCACCGTGCAATGGAAGTAGCCGAGAAAAAACGGATATCTAATCTTTGTTCCACGGGGCTGTATTTTTTCCGCTCGACCGACCTGTTTCAAAAGCTTTACGCGACCATCGCTGACAAGGACCCGGATCGTCTGCAAGGGGGCGAGCGATACATTGCCCCTTTGTATAACACCGCGATCCAGCAAGGTTATGACATCCGTTATAATCTTATCGACAAAAGCGATGTGCTCTTTTGCGGAACACCTGGCGAGTATGAAGCTCTTACATCGCAGGGGTTTTGATGCAGGACGCAGCGCACCAGACATGCCCGCAAGCGGTTTTGGCATTCCGGCACGCCGCGACCGCTTTGATATCGGACCCGTCCGATCCTGAAAAATTCAAAGCTGCGACCGCGTGTTTTGTCGATGCTTTGACAGACCCCAACGCATTGATCAGCATGGATGCCCCGATCAAACAGGATTGCTATCGCGTCTTGCTGCTGCAGGCAGAGTGTCCGACGCGGCCTCTTGTTCTCGCCAGAGAGGCGGCGCGGCATATGACATCCAACAATCCGGATCTGGTAAAAACCATGATCTCCGAGTTGCTCCCCGTTCTTCGACGATTGCTCGCAGAGACACCGCAGAACGAGAGAAGCTTTGTCAACGTGTTGGTTTTCGCTTTGACGACACGGGTGTTTCTGGACCCTTCGATTGACCAAACGTGGTTATCGAATTTGCATGTCACCAATTTCAGCAGGTTCGATCCTTCTGATCTGTCTTTGCCCTACAGTGTCATGTTCCAACCGCAGAGTTTCGGGAAAAACCGTGATGACATTCTGAACGCGTATTGCCGATCCGGGGGTTTGGCTACGGACCGGTTGCAATTGCACCACGTGCTCTTGCTGGAATGGCTTGCCAACAGAACGATGTTTCCGGCACGTGACAATTCTGATCTTGCATTATGTCTGCAGCGGCTTGCCAGTCTTGAGGGGCAGCAACGTTCTGAACAATCCGCGGTGGGCCGAATGCTGTTGATACGCCACTGGACCCCAGGCGGCGTCTTGTCAGACGAGCGACTCAAAGCTCTTGGCTTGGCTGACATCATAGAACTGGCCAGGCAGACAGCCGAAATGCGGGATGGCTTGCCAAATGCATCCAGCAAGCGTTTGGGTGCCAGGATGTTGCACAGCAAGTTGTATCAAGGGCTGCAAGTGGGCAGGCAGAAAGTTTTGGGCGCATCGCCGATGCTTCATCTGAGAAAGCGAAAAATAAAGGTTGCCGTTTGTGTTTCGGGCCAACTGCGAGGATATAAAGCCGCGCTGGCATCTTGGAAACGCACGCTGCTACCCGACGTCGACGCCACATTTTTTGTGCATAGCTGGACAAAAATCGGCAACGCTGATGCGACGCCGTTTCGATATGTTCTGCCCTTCGAAGGCCAGAACTTTTCCGAGGCGTATCGCAAGGCCGCCCTGGCTGAAGGTTACAACGCCATACGTGCGCGTTATCCTGCCCTGTTTGCCAAGCTCGACAGCTCCAACCTTGTGACGGCAGACAGACTGTCAGAAGACTACACCACGGATCACGTCGTGCTCGAGGATGATCAGGCCCCTGAATTCCAGAATTTTTCAAATCAGCAGAAGATGCATTACAAGATTTACGGTGCTGACCGCATGGCGCGACAGCGCGATGATTTCGACCTGTTCATGCGCCTCAGGCCCGATCTCAGCATCAAATTGCGAGGGTTTGACTGGTGGGATCTTTGTGATGCCTGCTCCGCCAAGCCCCTCATATTCGCTGAAAAGCCGTATGGCGTGCATTATGGCGGCCTGATGATTGGCGATCAGTGTGCGGTTGCGTCTGGTGATGTGATGAAGGTCTATGCCGACACATGGGTCAATTTCCCCAAATACGCAGCCGCTGATCTGGCAGCCTGCCCGGAGACATTTTCCGGGCATGTCAGCCTGGCCTTGAACTGCTGGATTGCAGGCGCCGACGTGCAAAGGTTGCCAATGCGCTTTGGCAAGCTGGAAGAGCCTGGGCGCCTTGGCGTTCGTGAAACATTGGAGGCGTTGAAAGCGGATTCAAGGGGCGACGACATGGACATGCAACTGATTGCAGCTGCCCGCCAAGACGCGTGATGTTACGCAAGCGGACCGATCTTCACAGAATCCGCAGATTCAGACAGCCTCGGCCATGGCACGGAACTCGTCGCTCTTCGCGACCAGTTCATCATACGTCCCAAACGCTGCGACGGCTCCATTTTTCAAAAGGAATATGCGGTCGCACTTTCGCACCGTGCTGAGACGATGGGCAATCATGATGATCGTTTTCTGGTTTCGGATGTTCTGAACTGCGTCCATCACCGCCCGTTCGGTCAGGTTGTCGAGCGCCGATGTCGCCTCATCCATGATCAATACCTCCGGATCATGATAGAGCGCCCGGGCTATCCCGATGCGCTGGCGCTGCCCGCCTGACAGGCGCACCCCCCGTTCTCCCACCATCGTGTCGTATCCCTTGGGCAACTCGCTTGTGACGAACGCATGCAGAGATGCGGCGCGGGCTGCACGTTCCACGGCGGCCATGTCGATACGCTCGGGCGCGATACCAAAGGCAATGTTCTCGGCGACCGTACTGTCGGTAAGGTAAATCGTCTGCGGCACGTATCCAAGGCAGTTGCGCCAGGCTTGCATGTTGTCGCGCCCGAGTGTCGCACCATCGATGCTGATGTCCCCTTTTTGCAAGGTCAGCAAGCCAAGGATCGCATCAACGAGTGTCGTTTTCCCTGCGCCGGTTCCACCCACGATACCTACAGTACTCCGCGCAGAGATCGACAGGCTGAGCGAATTCAAAGCAGATCGGTCGGTGTTTGGATACGCATAGGTTGCATCCCTGACATCGAGTGTCCTTTGCAGCGGCAAGCGCTCTGCACCGGTTTTCCGATTTTCCGTTTCGACAATCCGCTTTTTCGCGGCGATGTAATCGTCATGGATGTGATCAAGAAGCGGTTTGCCGTTCCGTAAAGACGAGACGCCATTATAAATCTGCTGCACTGCCGGAAGAAGTCGCATGACTGTGAACGCGAAGGTACCCAAGGTCGGTATTGCTGCGGCCAGATCGCCATCGTTTTTCACCTGAAGAAACAGGATCGCTCCCAAAAGCACTCCGAATGTCAGGGCCTCAAGCCCAAAACGCGGCAATTCGCGCATCATTTGCACAAAGGCGGTCAACGATGCAATCTTACGGGCGGGCTTCATGAAACGGTTCACATAATGGGTTTCGATGCCCAAAAGCTTGACCTCTTTGAAGCCGCCCGCGGCTTCTTGGGTCAAGCGAAACCGCTGGGTATTCGCATCCAGCATTTCGGTGCCATACCGGGTTAGCAAAGGCCGTAGTCGCAGGTAGATCAACGCATAACCGCCACCGATGATCGTTGACGCGGTCAGCGCGATTATCGGTTCGACGGCGATCAGAAACGCGAAAAGGGCAACGGCAAGTATCGTGTTCGACACAACTTTGAGACCGGGTATCAAAACGACACCAACCAAGCGCCCGACTTCTTGCAGAACCGTTTTACTTATGTCCGAACTATTGCGTTCCAGGAACCAAGTGTAGGGCTGGTGAAGATAGACTTCGAGCAGGCGACTGGACAGGGTGTATCCCCGCATCGATGAATATCGCACGATCGCGTAAGCTCCGAGCGCCTTGACGCACAAGCCGGCAAGAACGACGAGAAACACCATCGCGGTCAGGAAGAGTGTGAAATCCGTTCCTGACGAGAAACCAAAAGCCTCATAGGCCCACGACATCGCCCAATTGGTTTCGATCTTGGCGGGATCTGACAGCACTTGCAGCAGTATGAGGACGGTTGAGATGCCAAAAACCTCGGCGACGCTGACAATCAGCATTACGCCAATCAGGACGAAGAACCTTTTCTTTTCTCGCTCATCGAGTAGCGCAAAAATTTTCTTGAATGCATCAAGCATCTGAAACCCCGCAAATATGCCGCTTGATAAACGTGTCCAATCTCAAGGTCGACCTCATGTCGAGTCTGTGACAACACCATGGTCTTTGCCACAATCCACAGTCTTTTCACCCAAGTCATAGAGGATCACGAAAGGCTGATGCGTGAAAGAGGCTGTTATGTCCGTCATTACACTGGAGGGCATAGGACACACCTGCACGACACGAGCCTGACGTCACCATTGCCAAACTCCGGCGTCTTATTCATTGTTTCGGTCGCAGGCACTTGAGCAACATCACCATCAGGCCGCGACCGTTTGACATTTTTGGCTGGGTTTTGATGCTTTTCGACATCAAAGCAATACCTTGCAGCCTCTGGCCCTTGTTGAAGCTGCGCCAGGATTGGGCTTCCAGAAAGCCGGCAATTTGGTCGTGTGGGCATTTTGCATCCGACCCATTGACCTTGTTTAAGGTCGGTAAGTCGGGCGGCTGCCCTTGCATTAGGTCATCAACGCCGCATCGGACCCGCTGTAATGCAAATTCTCGTGCGTTCTTTTCATAAAACACCCGCAGCACATTTGGCTGGTTATGGGTGATGGAAGACCCGCGTATGCGATATTGATACGAGGTGATCGGTTCGAATCCAACCTCGCCAATGTTTGCAAGACGCAGAGGCATGTCGATATCCTCGGCAGTCACGAACCATTCTCTGAATCCGCCTATGCCACGAATGGCGTCCAGTCGGGTAAGGTAAGTTCCGAAATGAGTTGGTGTTTCGCCCTGCAACAAATCAGGCGTAATCAAACCGGCATCGCGATCTTCCGCAAAATTGGCAATAACAGACCCCTTCTCGTCAATCGCCTGATAACTTCCCGATATAGCGACCAGGTCGGGGGATCTCAGAAGTGCGTCGCGTTGCCAGCCAAATCGACCCGAAGGCACAAGATCATCTGCGTCAATCTTCGAAAAATAGGTACCGGTTGCTGCGGCAATTCCGATATTCATTGCCAATGATATACCCTGTCCGGGGTCGTCAAGAAGCCTCAGACGTGGATCTTTGATCCCCCGCAAAATGTCGTCTGTCCCATCATCGGACGGCGCGAGGCAGACGATAACTTCGCCTATGCCGTCTTGGTCGAGCACGCTGTTTATCGTCGCGCCTATCGTGTCGCGATTGTTCTTTGCAGGAACGATAATTGATATGTCTTGTAAATCTGACATTTGATGGAACCTGTGTTGTAACAATTCAACTTTAAGTAGCGGTTTTGGTTTTTGGTTGGTCGGAGACTGTTATTGCAAAACGCTACGCCCTTTTCGCCAGTCGCGCACAGTTAAAAGAGCCGGTTTTTAAAGACATTATGTTGAACAAGGCATGATTTTCTCAACATATCTTGTTCAATCGCGTGCTGGTCTCCGAACGAGAGAGGTGAAAGACTGCGAAGCTGGGGCAAAGTGAAAAGGACAGACTAACGAAAGTTGCTTCAAATTCCCACTTGGAAGCAGAGAAGGTTGGTGCAAATCTATTATCATGACCAAAACTTATTTTACGTCATTTTTCAGATTATTGATCTTCTGCTGCATCGCTACCAGGCCGGCGGGTGCTGACGTTGTCTTGTCCAAAGACCAACTCACCAGCATTGGGGCGCTTGGCTGGATCGCACCCGACCTTGAAATCCCGGCCCCGGACCAAACCCTGCCACTTGTGTCCGAACACGACAAAAGCGCTGGCGCGACCCTCTTGCGCAGGTATCATGCCATGGGAAGGGCAGGGGGCTTTGACGGCGTTATCTACGATAATCGTGATCGTGGCCATTCACCTCTTTCCAAGGATCAATTTCCGCAACTTGCCCATCTTTCATATGGCCCCGACTTGCGCGAGGCCGAGTTGGATTATGGCTTGGCCGGTAGGATTATCTTGCCGTCCATCGTGTTCGGGAATTCCTCGACGGCGCTTACACAAAGGCCGATCAACCGCAGCCAGGCGCGTTTCGCGATGACCTCGACTGCTGGTCCTGAAAGGGCGTACCTGACATACTCGAACAACCACATCTATGTCTATCCCGAGCATCGCGATCACGATGAGGTTGATCTGTTTCCGGCCAACTGGCCCTACATGATCATTAGCCAAGGGTCGTCTCATTCGGATAAACCCTTCATGCAAGCCTTGGGGATGACCCTTGCTGCGCTGTCCGACGAGACCAGAGAGTTCCTGCGCGAGAAACGCTTGATTGCGCCTACGTTGCAAATGATCCTGCGCCGGAATCAAACGGCGATGTACAGGCTTGAACAATATCTTTCGCCCGTTGCTCACCCCACTGTCTTTGAACGTAAATCCCTGCAGCCCGAGCGGATGGTGGCGATGGCGGCCGATCTGACTCCTGCCGATATTCCGCCGATGGTGCGGCTTGGTGTTGAGCAAGAGGATTTTTCCGAAGCCGCAGGCCTCGCCGGACTGTCCGAGCGTCTTTTCGACACGCCTTCGGCACTTGCCCGCGTTTGGCGATCCGACGCATACAGCCGCCAGATGGTCGTTACGGCTGACAAAACGCAAGATCCCAACGGCCGTCCGCTGTCCTTTGAATGGGTGCTTTTGCGCGGCGATCCTCAAAAGGTGCGTATCAAACCTTTTGAGGACGCGGGCCAGAAAGCCCGGATCGAGATCGATTGGCATGATGCACGTCCAATTGATCGCATGACTGATCGGGTGACTGATCGCGTCGATATCGGCGTGTTCGCTTCGAACGGCGTCAACTACAGCGCACCTGCATTCATATCGGTCAGTTTTCCAGGGCATCAGTCACGTAACTATCAACCGATTGGTGATGACGGTGCGATGCGGCTCGTTTCAGTCGATTATACCAACATGCGAAAGGTCCATGTCGATCCGATGCTTCACTGGACGGCCGCATGGACCGATGAATTCAGCTATGATGCAAAGGGCCAACTTTCAGAATGGCGCCGCGTCATGCCCGACGAGACCTTGATTTTGCAAGGCCCCGGCGGCGAAGGGCCATCTCGCGCACCCGTTCACAAGCTTGAGAACGTGTCCAAGAAACCGCGCTTGATAATGGAAAACCTGTCCAACCCGTGACGCCGCGCCATGCATGGTCAACCCACTACCTTGGACGGCGTCTATGTAACGGTCGATCGCGCATGCTTGACGGCGCCCCTGCAAAGGATGGCTCTTGCGTGGGGAATATCGGCTGACTGTCTTTCTGGCCTGCAGACGATGTCTCGATACTCGGGGCGGTCTGATACCGGCCCATCATTGCGCCGGCCACAAGCCACAGGATCGGATTGATCGTGGCGTTCGGGATCAGGTCGATAACGCCGACCATGAGAACCAGCGCCAGACCCGATGTCGCGACCGAATATTCGATCTTTCTCCTCTTCAGGCCCAGAAGGATGACCGGCAGGCAAAGCAACCCGAACTGCGCCATATAACTAAGCCAGCCATATTGCCCGATGATCAACACCCAAAACCCATCGGTGGTGCTGATATCGTACCCTGCCTCGTTGTAAACCCGCCCACGGCCCCAACTTCCCCATCCGGCGATTGGCTTTTGCATGGCTTTTTCGAGCAGGATATCTTCATTATCGACGCGAAACTGAAAGGATTGCGCCCGCTGTTCGTCAATTGTAGCGGCAATCTTCAGGACGGTGTCCACGGGAACGACCCCGGCGCTTCTCGCCAGTGGGAAAAGCAGGATGAACCCGAAAAAACACATGGCCAGAAGGGCCACTGCACGCTTGTTCATGAAAAGCAGGGCTGGAAGAAAAACAAGGGTCAACGCGAAGGCCCCCAAGGACTTCGACAAGAACAAAGTGCCGAACAGCCAAAATATTGCAAAAAGCCACTTTGTTCGGTTGGGGGACGATTTTGGCGTGGACTTCCACAAGGTGGCGGCGGCCAAGACAGACATGCAAAGGATAATGGCAAGCCACAAACCGTGCTGCATGAAAACGACCGGGCGGAAACCGTCGCCGCGAATATGTTGGCCAAAGCTATGTGGGAAAAATCCGTAAATCTGACGGTTGAGCTGCGGGCTCATGCGCACTTCATATAGCACAAGCAGGGAATAGCCCAAACAGGCAATGACAAATACGCGCAGTAGCACAAGATGGGCATCATCCGATGCAAGATATCTGCGGCCAAGCACAAACGGCAGCACGGCAACCGCGAGATTGGCGTTCATGGACAGGGCATCGTAAAGCGACAGGCCGGAAATGAACAACCGGCCTTGTACAATGGCATCGCTGTTCTGCAGGGCAGTAATGAACGGCGCCGCGAACAGCAAAAGCAGCAAACCCCAGAACAATGTCTGCCCCCGCTGAGGCGTGAACGCGACGGATGCCGGTATGCTTGCCCGACTGATGGCAATGCCGCCCACTCTTCTGGCTGCCATATGTTCCGCCATGCGATTGCGACGGTTGATCATCAGGCACATGAGTGCCGCCATCGTGGCGGGAATCAGGGTCTTGTCCACTGTTGGAAACGCTGGAAGATTGAAACCCGTTCGCGTTGGCAACAGCAGATATCCCGCCACGATCGACCACACCAAGGCATCGCGCAAAGGCAAGCGCTGGAACAGGATGTAGACCACAACGGGCCAAGAATAGAGGACTA
>JALQUE010000290.1 GCA_023260815.1 Roseovarius sp. | reverse complement strand
GAAGATACGGCCGAACTCCAACTGCAGCAGACCCATGTGGGCCGGATGGAAAGCCGCCCGCCAAACGTGGAAGGCAAAGGCGAAGTCAGCGCCCGTGACTGTCTCAAGAACGCGCTGCGGATGCGCCCCGACCGCATCATCGTCGGCGAAACCCGCGGCGAAGAAGTGATCGATATGCTGCAGGCCATGAACACCGGTCATGATGGGTCGATGACGACGATTCACGCGAACAACTCCCGCGATGCCATCAGCCGCTTGGAAAACATGGTCGCCATGGCCGGAATCGAGATGCCGCTCAAGGCGGTGCGCTCGCAGATCGCGTCGGCGGTGCATCTGATCGTGCAGGCATCGCGCCTGCAGGACGGCTCACGGCGGATGACCTCGATCACCGAGGTGACCGGCATGGAAGGCGAGGTAATCTCGATGCAGGAGATCTTCCGCTATCAGCGCGTCGGTCTCACCCCTGAAAACAAGATCATCGGCCATTTCACCGGCACCGGTGTGCGCTCGCACTTCACCGAGCGTTTCCGCCTATGGGGTTACGACCTCCCGTCCAGCATCTACGAACCCATCGCAGCGGAGTAGCACCCATGACTTTAAGCGCAGAACCGATTATTTACGGTCTGATTTTCATCGGGGTTCTTGTCCTTGTCGAAGGCGTCTACCTGACGGTTTTCGGACGGTCGATCAGCCTTAACAACCGGGTGAATCGCCGGCTGGAGATGCTGGACAAGACCGGAAACCGCGAACAGGTGATGGAGAAACTCCGTAAGGAGATGCAGCAGCACCTCAGGGCGCGCAACATCCCGATCTACGCGATCCTGTCCGAAAAGGCCCAGAAAGCCGCGATCGCGTTCACGCCACAACAGCTGATCATGGTCATGGTCGGTGTGTCGATCCTGGCCTTTATCGGCCTGACGGTGGGCACAGCCACAAGCGTTCCGGTCCGGGCGGTCGTTGCCATTGCCATCGGCGTCGGGGGTGTTTTCACATGGATCACCATGAAGGCGAACAAGCGCATGGCGATGCTGGAGGAACAATTGCCCGACGCAATCGAACTCATGGTGCGCAGCCTGAGGGTCGGGCATCCCTTCACCTCGGCCATATCGATCGTCGCCAGTGAAATGGCGGATCCGCTGGCCACTGAATTCGGGATCATCGCGGATGAAGCGGCCTATGGCCGCGATATCGGTGAGGCCCTCAAGGACATGGCCGAACGACTGGATATGCAGGATCTCCGTTTTCTGGCGGTGGCCGTCACCATCCAACAACAATCCGGTGGCAACCTGGCCGAGATTCTCGATGGGTTGGCCAAGGTCATTCGCGCACGCTTCCGCCTGTTTCGCCGGGTCAAGGCGATCACGGCTGAAGCCAAGTGGTCAGGCAAATTTCTGTCAGGCTTTCCGATCCTGGCGCTGATCGGCATCCAGATCATCGATCCGAATTATTATGATCAGGCCATGCTCCACCCGTATTTCATCCCCGCATGTCTTATCGTGGGGAGTTTCCTCGTCGCCAACCTGTTCGTTATGCGCGCACTTGTGAACATCAAGGTCTGAAGAGGATCTAAACGATGCAGTTTCTAAACCAGATACAAGACTTGCTGGTCGGCGCGCTCGGGCCATTCGGTCCGATGATCGTTGTCGGCACGTTGGGTGTCGTGCTCGTACTGCTGATGATTCCGATTTTGATCAAGGATTCCAAGGACCCCTTGGAAAAACTCAAAAGGGATCAGAAGGATCGCGCGGGGTTAGTGAGCACAGACAATGCACGCCTGCGCACCAACCGCAAAAACCAGAAGCTGGACAAATACGCCAGTTTTCTGGAGCCGCAAGATGCCAAAGCCCTGTCGCAGGTGCGTCTTACGCTGTTGCAAGCGGGATACCGGAACCGCGACGCCGTGCGGTATTTTCACTTTGCCCAACTGATCCTCGCGCTTGGGCTTCTGATGCTTGGCGTGCTGTACTTCCTCGTTTTCAAATCGAGCGGCGAAACCACGGCGCAAGAGGCAATCATGTACATCCTCGGCCCCGGTGCCGTGGGATACATGCTGCCCAAATACTGGGTGACCAAGCGCCAACAACAGCGCCAGGAAGAGATCACGGACGGTTTTCCCGACAGTCTCGACATGATGCTGACCTGCGTCGAAGCCGGCCAATCGCTGGACCAGTCAATCGTTCGCGTGTCCAATGAGATCGCCGCCTCCTATCCGGCCTTGGCCGAAGAATATCAAATCGTGGCCCAGCAGATCAAAGCGGGCCGGGACAAACCCTCGGTCTTGAATGAAATGGCCGAGCGCTGCGGCGTGCAGGACATCTCGAGCTTCGTGACCGTTCTGGTTCAGTCGCAGACCTTCGGCACATCCATAGCGGATGCGCTGCGCGTCTATGCATGTGAAATGCGTGACAAACGAGTCATGCGCGCGGAAGAAAAGGCCAACAAGCTGCCGACCAAGATGACATTGGCGACGATGATGCTTACAGTTCCGCCACTGCTAATCATTCTGGTCGGCCCCTCCGTCATTGGCATCATGGAGCTTTTCACGATGGCCGGCCAATAACGCCGAGGCCACATGATACGAACAGGCGTCGTTCTGACATTTGTGATCGCCTTGACCGCGTGCAGCGAGGAGGCGCCCCAAGACAACCCTTTCGCGCCAGGCGTGGCAGCACATGGCGATGCCGTGGATGGGCTGGTTGTCGGTCACAGACTGATGGACGCAGACGAATACGAGCTGGCCATCGACGCCTATTCCCGCGCCGCTCTGGAGCATGGCATGACGGCGGATGTGCTGTCGGGTCTGGGCAGTGCAAATCTTGGGCTGGGCCGTCTGGGCACCGCCGAACGACTGCTGAGAGACGCGCTTGAGAAGGACGAAAGATCGCCCGAGATATGGAACAATCTTGGTGTGGTCCTCATGGAAAAGGGAGAGACAAGCGAAGCCGCGCAAGCGTTTCGCCGCGCCTATGCGTTTGACAATGGCGCCACGGACTCAATTCGGGACAATTTGCGCTTAGCACTCGCAAAATCAGAAAATTCCTACTATAATGAAACTCAAGAACAAGACTACAAGCTGGTTCGGCGAGGCACAGGAGATTACCTGATAAGCCGAATACCGGAATGAGGCGAAGGCAGTAAAAGGACGCAGAAAAATGCGCCACCCCATTATCCTTTCACTTTGCGTGACAGGTGTGATTGCACTTGCGGGCTGTGAAGATCCGAATGGTCAGGAGGTCGACCGCGCCTTTCAAGGCGTGAACGTCATTGACGAAAGCAACCTCAACGACGTGATGCTGAACGTCGCCGATCCGAACGAGGCCGTGTCCTATTTCCAGCGCGCGACCTCCGAAAAACCCGATCGCCTCGATCTTCAGCGTGGGCTTGCGCAATCGCTTGTCCGGGCGCAGCGCAGCACCGAGGCCGTCTCGGCGTGGAAAAGGGTCGTAGAGCATCAGCAGGCGACCGATGATGATAGGGTCGATTATGCCGATGCGCTGATCCGCAACAACGATTGGGATCGCGCAGATGAAGTTCTCGACGCAATCCCCCCGACATTCGAGACGTTCAAACGCTACCGCCTCGAAGCGATGATCGCCGACAGCAATCAGGAATGGAGCAAAGCCGACAGTTTCTATGAAACAGCGGTCGGCCTGACGACACGCCCTGCCGGTGTCATGAACAACTGGGGCTATTCCAAGCTGACCCGTGGTGACTTCGCCGGGGCTGAGCGGCTGTTCTCGGACGCCATCCGGCAGGATAGCTCGTTGTTCACGGCCAAAAACAATCTTGTGTTGGCGCGCGGCGCCCAGAAGAAATACGCGCTTCCGGTCATTCCCACGACGCAGGAAGAACGCGCCCAACTCCTGTACACCTTGGGCCTTTCGGCAGTCAAACAAGGCGACACCGAAATCGGCAAGGGCCTGCTGCGAGACGCCGTGGATACCCATCCGCAGCATTTCGAAGCGGCGGTCCGTAGCCTGAGGGCGCTTGAAGGTAACGTGACCAACTAGTCCAGGACCAGTTCATGCCGCTCCAGATTACCGCCATGCAGGCCGCCTGGTTTCTGCCTTTCGTCCTGCCGATCTGTGCATGGGTGATCTGGACCGACTTGAGCGCCATGCGCATTTCCAACGCCGCGAACATGGCATTGGTCTGCGTATTTCTGGTGGTTGGACTGATCGCTTTGCCCATGCAGGAATATCCTTGGCGGCTTCTCAATCTGGGCATTGTCTTGCTGATCGGTATTTTGGCGAACGCCGGCGGCCTGATGGGCGCGGGGGATTCCAAGTTCATTGCCGCCGCAGCGCCGTTTGTTGATCCCAGCGATCTTTTGCCTTTGTTCTTGATCTTCTCGGCCAATCTTCTGGCTTGTTTTGCAACACACAGCCTGGTGAAGAAAAGCGCCTTGCGGCAACTGGCCCCCGATTGGGTCAGTTGGACGCGCGAAGGCAAATTTCCGATGGGCTTTGCTCTTGGCAGCACGTTGGTGATTTATCTGGGGTTGGGCATCGCTGTGGGACAGTGAAACCGCGCTGCCCCCTGTCTGCCCGACGCTCTCCATAATCTACTCATATTTTGCTGACAACGTCTGTCAAAGGACCAGCCGTCAAGTGCGGCTTTGATGACATGCAACTCCGAAAATCAGGCAGACACAGATGAATATGCAAGCCAGCCAAGGTGTTCAACCGCCGCCGCCCCCAAGTGGGCTGCAGGAAATGAAGCTGCCACTCGTGATGATGCGCGACATCCTGATCAAGACGATGTTCCGCAAAAATGTCGACACGGCCAGCGATCTCGCCGAAGCGATTTGTCTGCCCCGAGCCGTGACGCAAGAATTGATCGACATCGCACGCGAGCAAAAACTGGTCGAGGCGACCGGCACATTGAACGCCAATTCGGGCAACGAGATGGGCTATCAACTGACTGATGCGGGCAAGTCCCGTGCTCTGGATGCCCTGTCGCAATCCGAATATTACGGCGCAATGCCCGTCCCGCTTGAGGTTTACCGCGCGCAGGTGGCCCGCCAATCCATCCGCAACATCCAGATCACGCGCGCAGAACTGACCAACGCAATGGGCCATCTGGTTTTGCCCAACAGCCTGCTGGATCATCTTGGACCGGCTGTGTCGGCCGGGCGCTCAATCCTGATGTACGGGCCTCCGGGTAACGGAAAATCCAGTATTTCCAATGGCATCCGGGACGCGATGGGCGACCGGATATATGTGCCCCGCGCCATCGAGTATGCCGGTCAGGTGATCACCGTCTATGATCCTATCGTCCATTCCAAGGCCGAATCCGAAACAGACGATCCCAACAGCCTGCGCCGCCGACGGACCTTCGACACACGCTATGTTCGCTGCGAGCGTCCAACAGTCATCACCGGCGGCGAATTGAGCCTTGATATGCTGGATCTGGTCTACAACCCCACTGCGCGCACCTATCAGGCGCCGCTGCAATTGAAGTCGACCGGCGGCATCTTCATCGTCGACGACCTTGGGCGACAGGCAGAACCGCCGCAGTCACTGGTCAACCGGTGGATCGTTCCGCTGGAGGAATCCAAGGATATCCTTGCCCTGCAATCAGGCGAAAAATTCGAAGTGCCCTTCGACACGCTGGTTATCTTCTCGACCAACTTCCATCCCAACGAAATCTTCGACCAAGCCGCCTTGCGCCGGATCTTCTTCAAGATCAAGATCGACGGCCCCAATCAGGAGAATTTCCTGAAGATCTTCGCCATGGTCGCCAAGAAACGTCAGATGCCGCTGGATGAAGCCGCTCTGGTGCATCTGCTCAAGACGAAATACCCGACGATCGACAATGTCTATGCGAACTACCAGCCGATCTTCCTGATCGACCAAATGATCTCGATCTGCGAGTTTGAAGGCATCCCCTACCAGATGAGTCCCGATCTGATCGACAGGGCCTGGGCCAACATGTTCGTGAGGGACGAAAAGATCGTCAAGTAACCTCTGGCCGGGGCGTGCCCTTTCGCCTACCTCTGGCGCATGCGCACCCTGCCCGATGTTTTCAACCGATGGTTTGCCTCGCGCGGGTGGTCGATCCACCCGCACCAGCACGCCATGCTTAAACGTGCGGACGACCCCGCCACATTGCTGATTGCGCCCACCGGCGGAGGAAAGACCCTGGCGGGATTTCTGCCCACATTGGTCAATCTGGCCGGTGGCGGGCATGACGGGTTGCACACACTATATATCTCGCCGCTCAAGGCCTTGGCCGCCGATATCCGGCGCAATCTGACCACGCCGATCACCGAAATGGACCTGCCCATCCGGGTCGAGGACCGCACCGGCGACACGCCCGCAAGCCGCAAGCGCCGTCAACGCGCCGATCCGCCTCATATCCTTCTTACAACCCCGGAAAGCCTGGCGCTGCTGACCTCGTACGAGGACGCGCCGCGCATCTTCAAAGGATTGCGACGGGTCGTGGTCGATGAAATCCATGCACTTGCCGAGTCGAAAAGAGGTGACCAATTGATGTTGGCATTGGCGCGGCTGCAGACGCTCTGTCCCGATCTGCGCCGGGTGGGTCTGTCGGCAACCGTGGAAGACCCGGGCGCCATTGCACGGCTTCTCGCCTGCCACCCCGATCCTTGCGACATCCTTGAGGCAGACCCAGGGCCGGAGCCAGACATCTCGATGCTCGAGACAGATCAAGCGCCACCTTGGGCAGGCGGCGGGGCGGCCTATGCGATCCCTGCGGTCTTGGAACAGGTCAAGGCCCACACCACCACGCTGATCTTTCACAACACCCGCGCGCAGGCTGAAGTCTTCTTTCACAACCTTTGGCTTGCAAATGAAGACGCGCTGCCCATCGGTATTCACCACGGATCGCTGGACCGCCAACAGCGCGAACGGGTTGAGGGCGCCATGCAGCGCGGCGAGTTGCGGGCGGTCGTCTGCACCGGCAGTCTGGACCTTGGGATCGATTGGGGCGATGTGGACCTGGTGATCCAGATCGGCGCCCCGAAGAACGTCAAGCGGCTGGTCCAGAGAATAGGCCGGGCCAACCACCGCTACAACGC
Source organism: Roseovarius sp. (assembly GCA_023260815.1). Taxonomy (GTDB): domain Bacteria; phylum Pseudomonadota; class Alphaproteobacteria; order Rhodobacterales; family Rhodobacteraceae; genus Roseovarius. The sequence continues at coordinate 5,397 of JALQUE010000290.1, read as the reverse complement.
GCCCTCCAAGGCGCTGCTGGTTCCAGCCAATCGTTTCGAGATCGTGGAATGCCGCGCCGCGCTGCAAGCCGTACGCGATCACGATCTGGACGGAGAGCCGCGTGGTTCCGGACCCCGCGATGTCTTGTGCCAGCAAATTCTGATCACCGCCTGCGCCGGGCCGTTCATTGCCGACGCGCTTTATGCCGAGGTCACCACCGCCGGGGCCTATGCCGATCTGAGCCGTGCCGATTTCGACGCCTGTCTCGATTTCTGCGCCACAGGGGGCTATGCCTTGCGCGCCTATGACCAGTGGCAGAGGCTCAAGCAGATGCCCGATGGCCGCTGGCACTTGCGCGACCCGCGCAGTGCGCGGCTGATCCGGATGAATATCGGCACGATTCAGGACACCGACACGCTTAAGGTCCGGATGCGCCGCACGCGTGGCGGCAAACCTCTGGGCGAGATCGAAGAAGGCTTCGCCGCGTCATTGACAGCCGGCGACACGTTCCTGATCGGCGGACAAATCGTGCGGTTCGAATCCTTGCGCGAAATGGTCGTCGAAGTCAGTCGTGAAAAAGGCCGCACCCCCAAGATCGCGACCTTCATGGGCACCAAATTCGCCACATCCACCCAACTGAGCGAGCGGATCCTGTTGATGCTGACACAGGACGACTGGCCGGACCTGCCCCCACATGCAAGGGAGTGGCTGCATCTGCAACGCGACCTGTCACGCTTACCGCAAAAAGGCCGTCTGCTTATCGAAAGCTTTCCCCATGACGGACGCGAGCATGTCTGTATCTATGGCTTCGCCGGGCGCAACGCCCAACAGACACTGGGGCTTCTGATCACCAAGCGGATGGAAGAGATGGGGCTGGCGCCACTTGGCTTCGTGTCTACGGACTATGCCACGCTGATCTGGGGGTTGGAGCCGCTGACCGACCCCGCGCCGATATTCGCCCCCGAAGCCCTACGCGACGGGCTTGAGCAATGGCTGGCCGGCAATGCCCTGATGAAACGGACCTTTCGGGCCTCGGCCACGATTGCGGGCCTCATTCAGCGCAACACACCGCAGGCCCGCAAAACCGGACGACAGGCTACGTTTTCCTCCGACATCCTCTATGACACACTGGTGAAATATGATCCCGGCCACCTGCTTCTGGACATCACCCGGCAAGAAGCGATGCGCGGCCTGATCGATTTCGGTCGCATCGAACAGATGCTGAATCGTGTCGGTGACAGGATCGACCTGCTTCGCCTGCCCCGCGTCACACCCTTTGCCGCGCCACTTTTTCTGGAGGCCGGGCGCACCCCGGTCGATGGCGCGGCGCAAGAGCGGTTGCTGGCCGAAGAAACGGCGCGACTTATGCAAGCGGCTGGTCTTGACCGCGAAAGCTTGCAATCCAGAGCGTGACACGCGAAGAACGTTCCATGAACGGCCATGAATTCACCCTCGCTGGACAACAATTGGTGGCCCTTGGATCAGGCGCGCTCTACTGGCCATCCAAGGCGTTGCTATGTGTGTCGGACCTTCACCTTGGAAAATCAGAACGCCGCGCTCGACGTGGCGAGGTGCCTTTGCCGCCATATGAAACACGTGACACGCTGACCCGGCTTGAGGCTGATCTGAACAAAACCGGGGCTACGACAGTGATCTGCCTTGGTGACAGTTTCGATGACGACGCCGCCGCGCGGGCGCTGTCAGAAGACGACAAGCTGTGGATCATCGCGCTACAGGCTGGCAGGCGTTGGGTCTGGATCGAGGGCAATCACGATCCCGGGCCGGTCGAGCTTGGAGGCTCGCATCTGGCTGAATTGCCACTGCCGCCGTTGATTTTCCGACACATCGCGCAACCCAGTCATAGCGGCGAGGTGTCGGGGCATTACCATCCCAAGGCCACGATCAGGGCAAAGGGCCGCACGATAACGCGACCGGCCTTTCTGATCGATGCCGACAGGGTCATATTGCCAGCCTATGGCACCTATACGGGCGGGCTACGCAGTCACGATCTCGCACTCTCCGGGCTGATGCGACCCGAGGCTGTGGCCGTGATGACCGGCCCTGTGCCGCATCCTGTGCCTATGCCGCGTTGACCCATTGGTTCAGCGTCGGCTTACAAGTTTCAGATGCGGCACCTGAGCAGTCGGTATAATCCCGGCATCCTCAAGGCCCGGCCGGTATTTGCGACTGACCGGCACCCTGTCACCGTTGCTGAGCCGCAGAAAGAGTTTGTGCGCGGTCTCACGCTCGACCTTGACGATGGCGGACCGCGCAACCCAATGGGACCTGTGCGCACAATATCCCTCAACCGGCTCCATCTCGCTGATCGCGTCGGTGAATCTGAGACGCAGAACCTCGGAGCCTTCGGTCGTCACCACCTCGACATAGTGATCACTGGCGCTCAGTCGCAAAACATCGCCGACATTTTCCTCGGATAGTCGCTTCATCAATCTGGGTTCGCCATCAACGTTGCTGAACGCAGGCTCCTCAGGAAGCAGGTAATTGCCTGGCTCGGTATCACAAAGCTGGCGGCGCACGACATACACGCCAACCGCAATGCAAAAAACGTTGAACATCACCCGTTCAAGATAAATGTCCACCCCGATCGCCTCAGGCTGAAACATGGCCCGCAGCGCAAAGACTGTCGGACCGAACATCAGTCCCATCAGAACGGATGCAAAGGCGTCGAACAAGATGGGCCTGCCGTGACCGATCACCACGAAAGTGATCGCCCGTGCAGAGTATCCGTACAAGAAAGCGAGGGTTGTAATGAGGCTCCAATACAGAAGCCTTGTTGGCCAATCGAACGCAAAAAAGGTTCCGAATGGCCCGGCAAGTGTCGCGACAAGGATACATGTCATCCAGATGAAAACCGTCAGTGGCGAAATGAAAGACCGGAAGGTCTCTGAGAACGCCAAAGCAACTCTGTCAGACAGACTCATATTGTGCCTAATAATAACCCCGCACGACCTTTATAACGTCATTTGCCTATCTGCCAACCGCCCAAGCCGCTGGCACAGCGCCTCATGTTGTGACCAAATAGCGATGACGAGCAAGGGAGCGCCAGAAAATATGGCCGTGAACGCAGACCGAATTCGCCGAAGCTTTGCCGCGCAATCGCTTATGGAAACCTTCGGGGCCACGCTGTCTCGGGTAGCGGAAGGCGAGGTCGAAATTCACGCACCGATTCTGCCCGGCAGTCGCCAGCAACACGGGTTTGCCCATGCAGGGCTGACTTTTGCCATCGGAGACAGTGCCGCGGGCTATGCGGCGTTGTCGGTGCTTCCGGAAGATTACGAAGTTCTGACCACCGAGATGAAGGTCAACCTGCTTGCCCCCGGTCAGGGAGATCTGCTGATTGCGCGTGGCAAGGTGATCAAACCGGGGCGCAGGCTGGTGATCGTGCAGGCGGATGTCTTTGCCCTTGCCGATGGCAATGAGACCCACATCGCCCTAATGACCGGGACGATGATGCCCGTGGCGCCAAAATGACATGCCCCGGAACACAGGGTCCGGGGCACAGTCATCGCAGAGATTGAATGCGGTCAGGCCGTCAAACCCTCGGGTTCCGACAGGCCATTGGCACGACAACAGGCGGTGACCGTGTTGGCCAGAAGACAGGCAATCGTCATCGGCCCCACCCCACCGGGTACAGGCGTGATCGCACCCGCCGCCTCGGCGCAACTGTCGAAATGACAATCGCCCACAAGGCGCGTCTGCCCCTCGCCCTTGTCGGGCGCCTCGATCCGGTTGATGCCCACATCGATCACGGTGGCGCCGGGCTTGATCCAGTCGCCTGTCACCATTTCCGGGCGCCCAACGGCAGCCACGACGATATCGGCGCGGCGGGTCACCTCTTGAATGTCCTTGGTGCGACTATGCGCGATCGTCACCGTGCAGCTATCCCCGAGCAGAAGCTGGGCCATCGGTTTGCCCACGATATTGGACCGCCCGATAACCACTGCATTCATCCCCGACAGGCTGCCGTGATAGTCACGCAGCATCATCAGGCAACCAAGCGGCGTGCAGGGCACCATGGATTTCTGTCCGGTCCCCAAAAGTCCGACATTCGAGATATGGAACCCGTCCACATCCTTGGCCGGATCAATGGAGTTTATCACCAGATCCTCGTTCAGGTGCTTGGGCAGTGGCAACTGGACCAGAATGCCATGCACCTCGGGGGCGTTGTTCAGCGTATCGATCAGCGCCAGAAGATCCTTTTCCGAAGTATCGACATCCAGCTTATGCTCATAGGAATTCATCCCGACTTCGACGGTCTGCTTGCCCTTTGATCGGACATAGACCTGGCTGGCGGGATCCTCTCCGACCAGCACCACGGCGAGGCCGGGGGTGATCGCATGCTCTTCCTTCAGACGCGCGACATGCCCCGCCACTTTCTCGCGTACCGTGGCTGCAAAAGCCTTGCCGTCGATGATCTGTGCCGTCATCGGTTTCCCTTTCCGAACATGGGTAATGCTGCGCCCCGAATACAGGATACGGGGCGCATATGGTCAATAGTCAGACCTTAGAACAGGCCCTCGATATCGCCATCAGCGTTCAGCTTGATTGCCTCGGCCGCCGGTTTGCTGGGCAGGCCGGGCATGGTCATGATCTCACCGCAGATCACGATGACGAAACCCGCACCCGCACTCAGCCGAACTTCGCGGATCGGCACCGAGTGGCCCGTGGGCGCGCCACGACGTCCCGGATCGGTGGTGAAGCTGTACTGTGTCTTGGCCATACAGACCGGCAAATTGCCATAGCCCGCGTCTTCCCATTCCTTGAGCTGATTGCGGATCTTCTGATCGGCCAGCACCTCGTCGGCGCGATAGATCCGCTTGGCGATGGTCTCGGCCTTTTGTAGCAGCGGCATGTCATCGGGATACAGCGGGGCGAAATTCGCCTGATCGGCCTCGGCGATGGCGGCCACGCGGGTTGCCAGCTCTTCGGTGCCTTCAGACCCTTTCGCCCAGTGCTGGCACAGGATCGCCTCCGAGCCCTGCTCGGCCACGTAATCCTTCACGGCCTGCACTTCGGCGTCAGTGTCGGTCACGAAATGGTTGATCGCCACGACCACCGGCACGCCGAAGGATTTGACGTTCTCGATATGGCGGCCAAGGTTCGGGCAGCCCTTCTTGACCGCATCGACATTTTCCTCGCCCAGATCGGCCTTGGCGACGCCGCCGTTCATCTTCATCGCCCTCACGGTGGCGACCAACACCACACAGTCAGGCGCAAGGCCCGCCTTACGGCATTTGATATCCATGAATTTCTCTGCGCCAAGGTCAGCGCCAAAACCAGCCTCGGTCACCACATAATCGGCCAGCTTCAGCGCCGTTGTCGTGGCAATGACAGAGTTGCAGCCGTGGGCGATATTGGCAAAGGGGCCGCCGTGAACGAAGGCGGGGTTATTCTCC
>JALQUE010000215.1 GCA_023260815.1 Roseovarius sp. | reverse complement strand
AAAGAAGCGCGGGCGGCTGGCCCATATCCCAATCACCCCCACGCTTGCCGAAGTCATCGACGCAACCCCGCCAGGGCAAATGTTGATCCTGACGAACGCAACCGGGAACCAGTTGACCACGCATAGGGCTTCGGAGGGCGTCAGACAGTGGCGGGACAAGGCCAAGCTGTCGAAAGACCTGCGATTGTATGATGCACGGGGCACAGCCGCCACACGGCTACTGAATGCGGGCCTGTCGCTGGCCGAAATCGCAAATCACATGGGCTGGTCTGTCCGATACGCGGCGAACGTCATTGAGCACTACGCACGGGTTTCACCCGACGAAACGGACGCCGTTCTAGTCAAACTGGCGCAGGCAAAAGGGGGTGCAGCGTGAACAAAACTGTAAACGCACCTGTAAACGGCGCATGGCGCGCAAAGGGTGGCTTGACGCAAGTCATTGAAAATAAATGGAGGCGAGTACCGGAATCGAACCGGTGTACACGGATTTGCAATCCGCTGCGTCACCACTCCGCCAACTCGCCATCCAAGTGGTTCAGATCGGTTATCCGATCATCGCTTGATACGCAAGGCCTGCCGAACAACTTGCGTCAGACCATTTGCGTTGCCCGCTGCCAGCGTATATGCGAAGCATACGTCGTGATTTTATAGCACAAGAGCCCGGTCAATGACAGATTATGCCGCCCGTCGCACCGTCATGGTCGATACGCAAGTCCGCCCGTCTGACGTGACGAAATTCCCCATTATCGATGCGATGCTGGACGTTCCGCGCGAGGCTTTCGTTCCGCGCGCCCTGCGCGAAGCGGCCTATATGGGCGAGAATATCGATCTTGGGGGCGGTCGGGTGATTCTGGAACCTCGTACCTTGGCCAAGCTGCTGGATTCGCTTGATATCCAATCCAATGAACTGGTTTTGGATGTTGGTAGCGCACTTGGCTATTCCGCTGCCGTGATTGCGCGGATGGCCGAAGCGGTGGTGGCTGTCGAGGAAGATGACGACATTGCGGACGAAGCACAGGGCCTCTTGTCCGAACACGGTGCCGACAACGTCGTTATGCATCACGGCCCACTGGCGAAGGGTGCGCCAGAACATGGGCCTTATGATGTGATTGTGGTTCAGGGCGCGGTTGAGCATCTGCCTCAAACGCTGCTTGATCAAGTTAAAGAAGGCGGGCGCATCGCTTGCCTTTTCATGGAAGGTGCACTTGGAGCCGTACGCATCGGCTACAAGATTGATGGTGAAATGTCGTGGAGATATGCGTTCAATGCCGGTGCGCCTGTCTTGCCCGGTTTCGAGCGCCACGCGGCTTTTAAACTCTAAACGTGACCGAACACTGGGGCATCGCATTGGAGAGCCAATTGAAAAGAACTGTTAAAGCAAGACTTCTTGGCCCGGTGTTGGTGGCAGCCTTGGCCGCGACAGCACCAATCGCCACATCGGCAGAAACCTTGGCCGATACGCTGGCCACTGCCTATCGCAACAGTGGTCTGCTAGAGCAGAACCGCGCTTTGTTGCGGGCTGCGGACGAAGATGTCGCTGTGACGGTGTCCCGGTTGCGCCCGATCATCAACTGGTCTGCGGATGTCACCCGAAATTTCGGCCGAACCCGGGGTGCGAATGGCCGGGTGTCTGTTGATTCCACCGATGCCAGTATCGGTCTGACCGCGCAGTTTCTGCTGTATGATTTCGGTCGGACGGGCTTGCAAGTCGAGGCGGCGAAAGAAACGGTGCTGTCGACCCGGGAAACTCTGCGCAGCATCGAACAACAAGTTCTTTTGCGGGCGGTCGTGGCGTTCATGAATGTTCGCCGCAACAGTGAGTTTGTTTCCCTACGTCAAAACAACCTTCGTCTTCTGGAGCAGGAACTGCGCGCGGCCAGAGACAGGTTCGAGGTCGGTGAAGTGACACGGACCGATGTGGCTCAGGCTGAATCTCGTCTTGCTTCGGCGCAAAGCGGTCTTGCCTCGGCGCAGGGCAATCTGGCCCGTGCGATCGAAGAATTCGTCAGTGCCGTTGGCCGCGAACCAGGGTCGCTTCGTACGCCGCAATCCATCCCGAATCTTGGGGGTAGCGCCGACGCCTCCAAATCGGTTGCGCTGCGCAATCATCCTGACATTCTCAAGGTGCAGCATGACGTTGCCGCGGCCGAGCTGGCCATCAAAGCGGCCGATGCTGCAAGCCGTCCGCGGGTCAATCTGAATGCCCGCGCCGGGTTCGAGGATGAATGGAGCGGCAGCGATTACGTCCGGTCGGGCAGTGTCGGTGTCGAATTGACGGGTCCGATTTATCAGGGTGGTCAGTTGAGTGCTCTGGAACGGCAGGCCGTTGCCCGTCGCGATGCTGTGCGTGGTGCGCTGCTTCTGGCGCAACTTGGTGTGCAGCAGGATGTCGGTAATGCCTATGCCGATTTGCGCGCGGCCCGGGCCAGCCGCGAGGCAAGCCAGGAAGCGGTGCGTGCCGCAACCGTTGCATTCCGTGGGGTCCGCGAAGAGGCGAAACTGGGCGCGCGCACCACCTTGGATGTTCTGGATGCAGAGCAGGCCTTGCTTGATGCGCGGACCAACCTGATATCGGCTGAAATCGATGTCTACATCGCCGCGTATGCCATCCTGTCATCAATCGGTCAGTTGACGGCACGGGATCTGAACCTTGCGGTTCAGACCTACGATCCATCGGCGTATTACAATATGGTAAAGTCAGCGCCCACGGAACTGAGTCCGCAAGGTCGTCAGCTTGACCGGGTGCTGCGCTCTCTCGGTAAAGAGTAAAACGCGACCTATTCTGTTGTGTGACCATGCTCGCACGAGTAAACTGGCGCGAGGCAAGAGTGGTGCAGAAATATGTCAGACCCCGTCACTAACGCGGAAATCGAGGACGTTCTGTCCTCCATTCGGCGGCTGGTTTCCAGCGGCGATCGCGATAAAAGCCCCGTCCAGGTTGGGGCACGGACCGAGTCGGCGGACAAGCTGGTCTTGACGCCGGCGTTGCGCGTGGATGCGTCCAATGACGTCGATCAGGACGATTCGACACCAGCCGATGATAATGCCGGCGTCTCGGCGCTTGGAGACCGGTTCGAATTTCGTCACACACCGCAAGATGATGCGGCGGAAACGACGGAACAGGATCAAGACCCTCTTCCGTTGAGGCAAGATTACAAAGTCGAAACCGATATGGACCCGGACATGTCCGATCCCGGGATTGAGGCCGAGCCGATGGCCGACGACGAGGGGCAGGGTACAACGGAAGAGCCAGAGCCTGCGGGTCACGACGTCGATCATTCCGACAGGTCGGAAGTCGACGCTGAGGCGTCAGATATGGACCAGCAGGCCGACCTTGAATCGCCGGACGACAAGGAAAAGTCCGGGATCGCGGCACTGGGAGATCGGATCGCAGAGGTGGAGGACGCGGTTGCCGCGCGCGACGACGAGTGGGAACCAGATGGAGAGACGGATGATCCCTATTCCGGTTCTGAAGTCACGCCAATGGCATGGGAAGACTATGGTCCGGAACCTGCCGAGGATGAGGACGAGCCTAGTGCCAGTGGCCCAGAGGTGATCGTCGCTCATCCCTCGTATAGACGTGACGCATCTGCGGATCATCCTGCCTCGGACGATGGTAGCGCTGGTTCCGCATCCGCGACGCAGCCCCACTCTGAAGACGAAGCCACCAAGGCCGATGCATATGATCCCGCTCTTTGGTCGGATGATGGTGACGCGATCATCGACGAAGAAACCTTGCGTGATATGGTCAGCGAGATTGTGCGCCAGGAACTTCAGGGCGCTTTGGGCGAAAGAATAACGCGCAATGTCCGCAAACTGGTGCGCCGCGAAATTCACCGCGCCCTGACAAGCCAGGAGTTCGACTAAAGCGTTTACAACGCATTGATGCAGGGCAGCGTTTGGCGAAAGGCTTTAAATCGTCGGTTGCTCGGCAAGACTGAACAGCAAGTCGAGATCCAGATGCGTTTCGACATGTTTCGCCAATGCGTCAAGCGTTTGGTCCACGGTGTCCGAATAGTGCAGACCGGTATGAACGCCGAAATTTGACAGGAATGCCGCGCGGAATCTGTCCGAGGCAAACAGCCCATGCAGATAACACCCGCGGACGCGCCCCGAGGGGGATGCAGCCCCCTCGTCACGTGGGCCTACGCCCAGCCACGCGCGCGCGCAATCTGGGCCGTTGGTTTCGCCCAGATGGATTTCATAGCCCGACACACGGTCCCCGGTTGGCAGATATATGGCTTCTGTCAAAGCCAGCCGCTTTTCCGGTTTCATCACTGTGATCACATCCAGATGTCCCAACCCCGGTACGGACCCTGCCGCACCTTCTATGCCGTCGGGATCATTGATCTCACGGCCCAGCATTTGATACCCACCACAAATCCCCAATACATGTCCACCGCGCCGGATGTGGGCGTGCAGATCGATATCCCAGCCCTGCGCCCGGAAATGCGCCAGATCGGCAATTGTGGATTTGCTGCCGGGGATCAGGACAAGATCGGCATCACCGGGCAGGGGCGTCCCGGCTTCGATGATCTCGACGCTGACATTCGGCTCGGATGACAAAGGATCAAGATCGTCGAAATTCGCGATCCGGTTCAGGCGGGGCACGACCACCTTGAAGGCCCCGCCACGCGTTGAGCGGATGTCCATGACATCCTCTGCCGGCAGGTGCCAGGCGTCGGCAAACCAAGGCAGCACGCCAAGTGATGGCCAGCCGGTACGTCTGGTGATTTCCACTAGCCCCTCGTCAAACAGACTGACATCGCCCCGGAACTTGTTGATTGCGTAGGCCTTGATGCGCCCGGCATCTTCGGGTGGCAGGATGTACTGAGTGCCGACCACCTGGGCGATCACGCCGCCCCGATCGATATCGCCGATCAGGATGACTGGCACGCCTGCGGCCTCGGCGAAGCCCATATTGGCAATATCGCCTGCCCGCAGGTTGATCTCGGCAGGGCTGCCAGCGCCTTCGATCAGTACAAGATCGACACCGGCACATAGCCTTCGGAAGCTTTCGAGAGCAGGTGCCAGAAGCTGTGGTTTCGCCTTGGCATAGTCGCGCGCGCGCAAAGTCGCAAAGCGTTTCCCCTGCACGATGACCTGTGCCCCGGTGTCAGTCTCGGGTTTCAGGAGAACAGGGTTCATGTCGGTATGAGGCGCACATCGCGCAGCGAGCGCCTGCAGGGCTTGTGCGCGTCCAATCTCGCCTCCATCTTCGGTCACGGCGGCATTGTTCGACATGTTCTGCGGCTTGAAGGGCGCAACTGACAGGCCACGGTTTGCGAAAGCGCGCGCCAGTCCCGCGACAAGCATCGACTTGCCCACGTTCGAACCTGCGCCTTGGACCATGATGGACCTTGTCATGACGATGCCTCCGGTTGCCGGTCTGAGCGTGATACAAACGGGCGTCCTTCAAGGAAAGCGGTTCTGACATGCGCCAAGGATTTTCGCTGTCCAGAAAAGAAAAAGCCCCGCCGCTTTGGGCAGGGCCATTTCGCAGGAATCTGCAGGCGCGTCAGGCGGCTTCGGCCTGAGCAGCGGCGTTGCGACGCTCACTTTCCTCACGCGAGAGGGCAACAGAAGTGCGTACACCCTTGCCCACGAATTCCATAAGACCCTGAACCACACGCTCGTTGGGATCGATACCCGCGCAGGACAGCACTTCGCGCCCATCCCGAGACCGAGCCCACCGAGCGATCTGCTCGGGGCCATTGCCATATTTCTTGTCATCCGCGATGGCGTCATCCAGCGCAGCCAATACAACGGCAGCAAATAGTTTACGGGCACGGTTGCCCTGTTCGGCATTGAAGGCCGTGCCGTCAACGAAATCCGTCATGGTTCGTCCTTGATGTTATTGCTCTTGTCTTTCCGGCGTGGCGATGGTTATGGCGGAGTTTGATCGATTCGGATAGAGCATATATGCATAACATATATGCAATTGGTGCATACCTAACTGATGCCCCACACGATATATCGTCGTCTTGCCAGCCATCCACTCCCCAGATATAGGGGTGGTGAATCCTCCATCAACCTTATGTCACGGTTTTGCCATATGCCAAAGATCAATGGAAACGAGATCAGACCAGGCAACATCCTGGAACACAACGGTGGTCTTTGGACCGCTGTAAAGGTCGATCATGTAAAGCCCGGAAAAGGCGGGGCTTTTGCACAAGTCGAGATGCGCAACCTGCGCAATGGGTCCAAATTGAACGAACGGTTTCGCAGTGCCGACAAGGTAGAACGCGTCCGGTTGGAGCAAAAAGACCAGCAGTTTCTGTATGAAGTGGATGGCAATCTTGTCTTCATGGACACCGAAACGTTCGAGCAGATCGAGCTGCCTGCTGACATCCTCGGAGAGCGTCGCGCCTTCCTTCAGGATGGCATGACAGTGCTGATCGAATATTACGACAACGAAGCGCTTAACGCGACGTTACCCCAGAAAGTCGTCTGCAAGGTGGTGGAAACCGAGCCTGTGGTGAAGGGCCAGACCGCCGCCAACAGCTTCAAGCCTGCGGTTTTGGACAATGGCGTCAAGGTCATGGTGCCGCCGTTTGTCGGGCCGGACGAGGATATCGTCGTCAACACCGAAACCATCGAATATTCCGAGCGCGCCTGAGCGATCGTGCCAGGTAACGATATGGTCCGGCAAAGGCTGATGTCCTTGCCGGACTTTTTTGTGTCATCCCGCTGCGTAAGTGACTGTTGCGTTCTCGGCCTGCAGAAGGCCTTTGGCCCGGTCGAACCGCAGATAGGCGATGCCTTTGCCACCTGATTGGGTGAACAGCGTGCCCGCCGGTTTCCCTTCGGATGTGATCTGTGCTCCGACGGGCGCTGTGCCGTCGACCTCGACTGTGGCCAGCCCTTTGCGAAGGTCCGTCTTGTGTTTCATGCGCGCGGTGACTTCTTGGCCGACATAGCAGCCTTTCTTGAAATCGACGCCGTTCAGACGCTCGAACCCGGCCTCCAGAATAAACGTATCCGAAGACAGTTCTATGCCGGTTTCGGGGATGCAATGGGCCACGCGAATAGTGTCCCAGTCGGTCCCGTCGTCCCCTCCGTCCTCACCATAGAGCCGCCAGCCCAGATCGGGGTGACGCGGATCGGCCAGCGCACCCTCGGGGGCGGGGCCTGTTCCGCGTGCCACCTGCAGCGCGCTTTGGGTGATCGTCACATCGGCCCGCAGCTTGTACATCGTCAGCCGTTGTAAAAGCTGTGCCGACAAACTGTCGTCAACGTCCAGAAGAACCCCCTCGCCATGACGTGCAAGGAAGAAATCAGCGAGATACTTGCCCTGAGGCGTTAGCATGGCCGCATAGACAAGACCCTGATCCAGCTTGCGAATATCGTTGGTCACAAGGCCTTGCAGAAATTCCTGCGCCTCAGAGCCGGTGATTTCCAGAATCGTGCGTGTCATTGCCACTCCCGTCAGCTTATGGCTTGTAATATAGGTCATGACGCGCAGCACAACAGGGGGCATGAATGCGGGCGAAACTCTCGGTGGTGATGCCAACGCTGAATGCAGCGCAGGGGTTGGCGCGCAGCCTTCCGGCATTGGCCGAAGGGCTTGATGCAGGGCTGATCCGCGAACTTGTCATCTCGGACGGCGGGTCAACGGATGCAACCTTGCAGATCGTGGACGATGCGGGGGCGATTGTGGTGTCCGGACCGGCATCGCGCGGAGGTCAACTGCGCCGAGCCATGGATGTGGCCGCTGGCGAGTGGCTGTTGGTCCTGCATGCCGATACGGCCCTGCCGTCAGGCTGGGCCGATATGGTGCAGGCCCAGATGGCCACCGGGCACCCGGCGTATTTCAAGATGCGCTTCGATGCCTCCGGGCTTGCCCCGGTGCTGGTGGCTGGGTGGGCAAACCTGCGGGCAAGGCTGTTTCATCTGCCCTATGGCGATCAGGGCTTGCTGATTTCACGCGCCGAGTATGACGCTGTGGGCGGATTTCGGGATATTCCCCTGATGGAAGATGTGGACATGGCCCGTGCCCTTGGGACGCGCCTGCAGGGTTTGCCGGGCTATGTCACGACCAGTGCGGACAGGTATCGCCGCGATGGCTGGATGCGGCGTGGGGCACGGAACCTGTCGCTCTTGCTCCGGTATCTCATGGGGGCCGATCCCGAAAGGCTGGCGCGACGCTATTAGGACCGGCAGGGTTGGGACCGAGAGGCGCAAAACCTCAGAATATCGGCTTGTGGGTCGCCTCGTAATCCGCCTGCATCGCGTCGTGCTGATACTCGGTCTCCAGCCAATCCTCAAAGCTGATGCCGGTCGCCCGATGGCTTTGCTCATAGCGATCGAGAATGTAATCCAGAACGCCGGTCTTGGACCATTTGAGGTGAACATATTTCACCCCAAGCATCTTTTTTGCGTCTGAGACCGGGCGGCCTTCAATCACCAACAGATAGACTGCAGCGGCAAAGCCTGCGCGATCAGCGCCGGACTTGCAGTGCATGACAAAGGGTTTTTCGATCTCGCGAAAGGCGCGGATCAAAGCCTGAATTTCGGTGCTGGGCGCCGCCTGGCGGGCCATCAGGTTTACATTGACCAGCGGCAGGCCAAGGTCGCGGCAACTTTCTTCTTCAACCAGATAATGCGCCGTCCCGCCCGCGCCGCGCAGGTTGAGGATCGTCTTGATCCCCTTGTCTTTCAGCTTGACGAAGCGTTGATGGGTGGGCTGGTTCGAACGATAAACACCCGGAGCGATTTCGTAGAAATTCGTCCAGACCTTGCGCAGAACAGCGTGGTCGAACCACAAATTGTAGATATTTGCGCGGCGGCGGTTTTCCGGCGTGGACAAGTCCGTGTCAAACGAATTGCGCAGGTTGCGTTCCCAATCGACGAGTCTTCTGAACAGTTTCATTAAGGGGAAGCGCTCCATCCGGCAGGTCCAGTCACCTGAACGCCCTCATTTAGGCGGCTGCGGCTGTCATGGCAAGGCACTCGGGGCCGATTGACGGCAGGCTGATGCAAGGTAATGTCACGTCATTCATGTCAGGAGAACCTATCCGTGAGCCTAAGCCAAGGACGCCCCTATCTGGCCATTCCCGGCCCGTCAGTCATGCCCGATGCCGTTTTGCGCGCCATGCACCGCGCCTCGCCCAATATTTACGAGGGCGACCTCATTGATTTGACCGCTGGTTTGATCCCTGATTTGCAGAGGGTTGCGCGCACGCAGGGCCATGTCGCGATCTATATCAGCAACGGGCATGGGGCTTGGGAGGCCGCATTGGCCAACGTGATTGCCCCGGGCGACCGGGTGCTGGTGCCGGCCACGGGGCGGTTCGGCCACGGTTGGGGCGAGATCGCCACCGGCCTTGGTGCGGCTGTCGAGATGCTGGATTTCGGCAAGCAAAGCCCGCTTGATCCGGCCCGCGTCGAAGCTGCGCTACGCGCCGATAAATCCCACAAGATCAAGGCGGTGCTGGTCACACATGTGGATACGTCGACATCGATTCTGAACGATGTCGCGGCGGTGCGCGCGGCCCTGGATGCCGCCGGGCACCCGGCCCTTTTGATGGCGGATTGCATCGCGTCGCTGGCATGCGACCGGTTTGAAATGGATGCGTGGGGTGTGGATGTGATGGTGGCGGCAAGTCAGAAGGGATTGATGACGCCGCCCGGTCTGGCATTCGTCTTTTTCAGTGACAAGGCCGCCGACCAGCGCCGTGCCATGGACCGCGTCAGCCGCTATTGGGATTGGCAGCCCCGCGCGCAGCCCGAGATGTTTTACCAGTATTTCGGAGGAACAGCCCCGACCCATCACCTGTTCGGTCTGCGGACCGCGCTGGATATGATCCACGAGGAAGGGATCGAGGCGGTCTGGGCCCGGCATGACCTTCTGGCGCAGGCGATATGGGCGGCTTGTGAGGCTTGGGGACAGGCCGGGCCATTGCAGCTGAACGTGGACAACCCGGCCTGTCGCAGCCGTGCCGTTACGTCGCTGAGGATCGGCGCGCCCCATGGATCGGAGTTGCGCAAATGGGTGCAGGACAAGGCCGGTGTGACCTTGGGCATAGGGCTTGGCATGGCCGAGCCGGGTGATCCGTCTTGGCATGGTTTCTTCCGCATGGGGCATATGGGGCATGTCAACGCGCATATGGTTCTGGGGATGCTGGGGGCTGTCGATGCGGGGTTGTCGGCGTTGAATATTCCGCATGGGGCAGGGGCGCTGGAAGCGGCGACAAAGGTGATCGCGCGGGCCTGAGCGTCAAGTTCGGCGCGCGATCCAGGTGATCAGAAGATTAAGCCCGTAGCCTGCCGCGAAAACGGCAGGCAAGCCGAAATTTGCCCATAAGGCCATGAAAATCCACAATAAGTTGACAAGGCCCATAATAAGCGCCGGCACCGTGTAGTTCGGAGCTTTGGACAGATTACCGCGTCTCATGGCGTAATCTTAGCGCAGGATCGGCGGTTGTCAGTGGAAATTTTGCGGCGGCTGGCGGTCAGGCGCGGGCAGCGGCAAGGGCCTGCGGCAGGGTTTCGGCAAGCACATCAAGGTCTTGTGGGCGGCCGCAACTGATGCGGATGCAGCGGTCTTGTGGCGAGATCACGGGTTTGCGGACAAAGACGCCACGGGCCAGAAGCTCATCGAGAACTCGGGTGGCGAAAGCGCCGTCGGCGCCGCAATCCACGGCGACGAAATTGGTGGCCGAGGGCAGGGCCGTCAGGCCGTTATCGGCGGCGATGGCGGTGATCCGGGCGCGGGCTGTGGCCACCTGATCCTGCACATGGGCCAGCCACGCGGTGTCGCGCAGCGCGGCCAAGGCACCGGCCTGCGCCACCCGGTTCATCCCGAAATGGTTGCGAATGCGGTCAAAGGCGCGGATCAGGTCCGGCGCCCCCACGGCATAGCCGATCCGAGCGCCCGCCATACCGTAACCCTTTGAAAAGGTTCGCATTCTTATCACACGCGGGTCATCCGCGTCAATCGGGGCCGCGACGCCGTCGGGGGCGAATTCGATATACGCCTCGTCGAGCAGCAGCAGACAGCCATCTGGCAGGTCATCGAGAGCGGCCAGAATATCGGTGCCGCGATGCCAGCTGCCCATCGGGTTGTCGGGGTTGGACAGATACACCAGTTTGGCATCAATGTCTTTCGCGCGCGTTAACAGGGCGGCAAGATCTTCGCGGTCGTCGCGGTAGGGCACCTTGTGCAGCATGCCGCCGAATCCGGCGACATGATAGTTGAAGGTCGGGTAGGCACCATCGGAGGTGACAACCGCGTCGCCCGGCGCCACCAGAAGCCGGACAAGATTGCCCAAAAGTCCGTCAATCCCTTCTCCGACAAGGATATTTTCCACCCGCGCCTGCATGTGATCGGCCAATGCGGCGCGCAGATCGTGGCTGGTTGGGTCGCCGTATTTCCAGATCTCGAGCGCCTCGGCCTGCATGGCCTTGACGGCTGCGGGCGAGGGGCCAAAGAGGCTTTCATTGGCGCCAAGCCGCGCCCGAAAGGGGGTGCCGCGGGTGCGTTCAAGTTCTTCCGGGCCGATGAACGGCACGGTCGAGGGCAGGGATTTCACGAGGTCGGTATAGCGGGGTCCGGTCATGGGAGGCAGCTAAATCCATTGCGCGGCAATGTGCAAGCCTTGCGTCCGAAGGCCGAAAAACGGCCTTCGGTATAGCGTCGGTATGACGTCGGTATCGCGTCGGTACTGCAGTGCAGCATCGCGCGCGCCCGGAGCCTCAGCCCAGTTCGGCCAGTCGGCCAAGGGCGGCGCGCAGCTTGCCGGCTTCTTCGTCGCGCAGGGCGAGGGTTTCGCGGGCTTCTTCGACCACATCCTCGGGGGCGCTGGCGACGAATTTGGGATTGTTGAGCCGGCCGCGCAGACCGCCCAGTTCCTTCTCCAGCTTGCCGAGGGTTTTTTCCAGCCGGGCCTTTTCCTCGGCCACGTCGATGATATCGGCCACGGGCATCCCGAAGCTGCCGCCTTCGACGGCAACGGTGATGCAGCCCTTTGGCAGCGCCGCGACATGGGTGAAGTCGCCGATCCGGGCCAGGCGGGTGATCATCGCCTGATTGTTGTCCCAGGCGCGCTGACCTGCGGCATCCAGTTCGGTACACAGAAGCGGCACATGCAGACCGGCGGGCACATGCACCTGTGACCGGGCCGAGCGGACCGCGTCGATCAGGGCGATGACCCAGTTCATCTCGCGGTCGGCTTGCGCATCGACCAGATCGGCGGTGGCATAGTCGGGCCAATCGGCATGGACCAGCATCTTGGCGCGGTCGCCAAGCGTGCCCCACAGCTCTTCGGTGACGAAGGGCATGATCGGGTGCAGCAGGATCAGGCATTGATCGATGACCCAAGCCATCGTGGCCTGGGTTTCGGCGCGGGTGGCGTCGTCGCCATCCAGCAGGAGCGGCTTGGAAAACTCTACATACCAGTCGCAGACCTTGCCCCAGACAAAGCCATAAAGCGCTTGGGCCGCGTCATTGAACCGGAAGGCCTCCATCGCCTCGTCCACCGCCTCGCGCACGCGGGCGGTCTCCCCCA
>JALQUE010000207.1 GCA_023260815.1 Roseovarius sp. | reverse complement strand
GGTTCAGGCCGGTGACGAAAGCTACCGTGTGGTGAATGCATGGGAGGGCGGGTTTTCGCTTGATTCGGATGTGGCGCCGCATCTGCGCGGGCTGGTCGATCTGTATGACGGGCCCAAGCACCTGTCGCGCTGCCTGATCGTCGCCTCGGAGGAGGAGGGTGGCGAGATACGGTTCGAATTGAAGCGCATGACCGAAGCCAGCGACCGGCAACCGGTGGATTTCGAGCGTGATCCGGACGCGCCGGTGGCCCTGATCGGCCGGGATTGAGTGGTCGAGGATTGAGCGGCCGGACCTGAGCGACCGGGATTGAGCGACCGGGGATGATCTTTGCCGCGGTACCGGGGCGCGGTCAGGGTTTCTCGAAAGTGATGATGACTTTGCCGATCGTGATGCCCGCCTTGCGCATATAGGCGATGTTGAGCACGCGGTCGTCGGACAATTGCCACATCCAGTCGTCGAAGCTGACGCGAAGGGTGCCGTCGGGCACGGGCAGGTCGATGGTATAGGCCCAGTTGAACGTGTCGCCTTTCTCGGTGCCTGTGGCGGTGCCGATCACGCCGGGGGCGGTGCCTTCCCAGGTTTCGGGGCCGGTTTGACGCAAGGTCCAGATGCGCTGCTCGGTGGTGCCGTCGGCATAGGCGAAATCTTCGATCAGGGTGAGGGTTTCACCGTCCCATGTGCCGTCAATCGCCACGTCGAAGCGGCGGCGCACGGTGCCGAACCGGTCCTGAAACTGGCCATGCGCGACGGTCTGGCCAGCAAAAAACTCCTGCAATTCGAAGTCCGCATCGCTGAGGGCCGGGTCGTCCAGCGACGGGCGGCCCGAGCAGGCGGCGAGCAGGGTCAGGGCGGCGAGGGTTGTGGCGAGGCGGATCATCGGGTGGCTCCGGGGCTGGTGACAGGCCAAGAGCTAACCCGTTCGGGGCGGCGGGCAAGCGCCTTGCAAGGCGCTTGGTCCCTGTGGCGGGGGGTGGTGCGGATCACTGCAGGTCGGCGAAAGCGTCATGCAGGCGGGCGACGGCCTCCTCGACGCGGGCGCGCGGCGTGGCGAGGTTGAAGCGCAGGAACGTCTCTCCGCCGGGTCCGAAGGTGGGGCCGTGATTGACCGCGATCCGCGCGTCGCGTTCCACACGGGCGGTGAATTCGCCCTTGTCCATGCCGGTGCCGGCGAAATCGACCCATGCCAGATAGGTGGCCTCAAGCGGCATGGACGCAAGGCCCGGAATGGCGTTTACGCCGGCGTCGAACAGGCGGCGGTTGCCGTCGATATAGCGGACCAAGGCATCGACCCAGGCCGCACCTTCGGGGGAATAGGCGGCCTCGGCCATGACCAGTCCGAAGGAGTTGGGCGACAGGCCAAGCGCCGACATGCGTGCGGCAAAGCGCGCGCGCAGCGTTTCGTCGGCGATGATCACGTTGCCCGAATGGGCGCCCGCGATGTTGAAGGTCTTGGTTGTCGCGGTCATCATCACCAGCCGGTCGGTGACGCGCTCGTCGATATTGGCCATCGGGATATGGGTATGGCCGGGCATCACCAGGTCGTGGTGAATTTCGTCCGACACCAGTACGAGGTCATGGCGGCGCGCGAAATCGGCGACGCCCTGCAATTCCGCGCGGGTCCAGACGCGGCCGCCGGGATTGTGCGGCGAGCACAGGATCAGCATCTTTTCCGTGCCGTCCATCGCCGCGTCATAGGCATCGAAATCCATCTGGTAGCCGCCGTCGCGGTTGGCAAGCGGGCAGTCCACCACCCGGCGCCCGGCGGCTTTGATGACGCGCGCGAAGGCGTGATAGACCGGGGTGAAGAGCACCACGCCATCACCGGGATCGGTGAAGGCGTCGACGCACATGGCGGTGCCGTTCACCAGGCCGTGGGTGGTGAAGATCCAATCGGGGTCGACCCGCCAGCCGTGACGCTCCTGCATCCACCAGCGGATTGCGGTCAGATAGCTGCGATCGTCGCCGTAATAGCCATAGATCCCGTGATCGACCATGCCCTGCAGGGCGTCCGACACGCAGCGCGGCGGCTCGAAATCCATATCGGCCACCCACATCGGGATTCCGTCGCTGGCTGGCACGCCATAGGTTTTTTCCATCATGTCCCATTTCTGGGAGTGGGTGCCGAAGCGGTCGATGATACGGTCGAAATCCATGTGGGGCTCCTTGTTGGTCATGCGGGCAGGCTATAATGTTCGGGTGGCGGGGTGTAGATGTCTTGGTGTGGCGGAGAATATTCCAATAAATATGTATAAATGAAAGACATGTTCTACATGAATGGTAAATATTGGGAAATTGTTTTATTTAGCGTTTACAGGATGGAATTTTGTTCGCAAAAATCCTGACATGCTGGTGCCGGGTGGATCAATGGACCATTGCGCGCTGTGCGGCCATGACCTAAATCCACCCGCATGAAACGGCCTATCCTGATCCACCCCGATCCGCGTCTCAAGAAAGTCTGCGCGCCCGTGAGCGATGTGTCGGACGATTTGCGCATGCTTGCGGATGATATGCTGGAGACCATGTATGACGCGCCGGGTATCGGGCTGGCGGCGCCGCAGATCGGCGTTCTGGACAGGCTGATCGTGATGGATTGCGTCAAGGGCGAGAACGAGACGCCGCGCCCTCTGGTGATGTTCAACCCCGAGATCGTGGCGGCGTCGGACCGGCTGAACGTCTATGAGGAAGGCTGTTTGTCGATCCCCGAGGAATATGCCGAGGTCAAGCGCCCCGAGGCGGTCGATGTGCGCTGGATCGACCGGGACGGCACCGCGCAGACCGAGACATTCGACGGGCTGTGGGCGACCTGCGTGCAGCATGAGATCGACCATCTGAACGGCAAGCTGTTCATTGATTACCTGGGGCCGATGAAGCGCCAGATGATCACCCGCCGCATGCAGAAGCTGAAGCGCGAACAGGCCAAGGCGAGGGCCTGAGCGGCATGGCGGTGAGGCGCTGCCTGCTTTGGCCGGACACGCGGCTGCGCACACGGGCGGCGCCGGTGGAGGCGATCACCGACGAGATCCGCGCGATCTGGACTGACATGATCGACACGATGGAGGCGATGCCCGGCGTGGGCCTTGCCGCGCCGCAGATCGGCGTGATGGTGCGGTTGGCGGTGGTCGATGCGAGCGACGCGCGGGGGCAGGCCGTGCGCATGGCCAATCCCGATATCCTGCATGCCAGCATCGAGCTGCGCAGCCATGAGGAGGCCAGCCCGAACCTGCCCGGCGTGTCGGCGGCGATCAAGCGGCCCCGCGCGGTGACGGTGCGGTTTCTGAATGCAGATGGCGAGATGGAGGAGCGCGATTTCGTGGGTCTCTGGGCCACCAGCGTTCAGCATCAGATCGATCATCTGAACGGGCGTCTTTTTGTGGATCGGCTGAGCAAGGTGAAGCGCGACATGCTGTTGCGCAAGGCCAAGAAACTGGCGGGGTAGGGCGATGCGCGTGATCTTCATGGGAACGCCGGAATTCTCGGTGCCGGTGCTGGAGGCGCTTGTCGCGGCGGGGCATGAGGTGGCGGCGGTCTATTGCCAGCCGCCAAGGCCCGCCGGTCGCGGCAAGAAGGACCGGCCAACCCCGGTGCAGGCCCGCGCCGAGGAGATGGGCCTTGAGGTGCGCCATCCGGTCAGCTTGAAGGGCGCGCACGAACAGGCGGATTTCGCCGCGCTTGGGGCCGATGTGGCGGTGGTGGTGGCCTATGGGCTGATCCTGCCGCAGGCCATATTGGACGCGCCCGAGCGGGGGTGTCTGAACATCCATGCCAGCCTTTTGCCGCGCTGGCGCGGGGCGGCGCCCATTCACCGGGCGATCATGGCGGGCGATGCGCGCACCGGCGTGTGCATCATGCAGATGGAGGCGGGGCTGGATACCGGGCCGGTGCTGTTGCGGCGCGACACCGAGATCGGCCGGACCGAGACCACGGGCGATTTGCATGACCGTCTGTCGGCGATGGGGGCCGAGGCGATTGTCGAGGCGCTGGCGCGGCTGGACGATCTGACGCCCGAGCCACAGCCCGAGGCCGGCGTGACCTATGCCGCCAAGATCGACAAGGCCGAGGCGCGGGTGGACTGGACCCGCCCCGCGACCGAGGTGGACCGGCTGATCCGGGGGCTGTCGCCTTTTCCGGGCGCGTGGTGCGCGCATGAGGGCGAGCGGATCAAGCTGCTGGCTTCGGAACTGGCCGAGGGCGCGGGCCGCCCCGGCGAGGTGCTGGAAGAGGCAGGCCGTGACGCGCTGCGCGTGGCCTGCGGTGACGGGGCGGTGCGGCTTTTGCGCTTGCAACGGGCGGGCCGGGGCGCGCAGGATGCCGAGACGTTTCTGCGGGGGCTGCCGTTGGCCCCGGGCGAGACGCTGTAACGAGGGAGAGGTGCGATGTTCCCCACACTGATCGGCACGGTGGTGATCGCCGGGATCGTCGGATATGCGTCCGAAAAATCCGGGTTCACGAAGAACGGCTATCTTCAGTCGATCATCATCTGTGTGGGTGGGGCGTTCCTGTTCTACTTCCTCAGGATCATGTTCGGCATTCGGATCGGCACGCCGGGGGTGGATGCGATCCTGTCGTCGATCGGCGCGCTGATCATCGTGCCGACGCATTGGCGCAAGGGGCGCTAAAGGGGGCTCTGAAGGGTCTGGGGCGGCTTGTCGGGCGTGACCGCCCGCCGCGCGGACAGCCCCTGAAAGCCCTGCGATATGCGCGGATCAGGCCGAGGGTTTGAACGGCGCCATGCCGGCGCGGGCCAATTCGTCGGCACGCTCGTTCTCGGGGTGGCCGGCATGGCCCTTGACCCATGTCCACGTCACGTCATGGCGGGCCTGAGCCTCGTCCAGCCGTTGCCAAAGCTCGACAT
>JALQUE010000106.1 GCA_023260815.1 Roseovarius sp. | reverse complement strand
AAGCGGCGGTTGAGGCTTCCCGCGCCCGCGCCACGGTAGGAGAGATCAGCATGGCAATGGAAAAAGTGTTCGGCCGCCACCGGGCCGAGGTTAAGACATTGGCGGGCGTCTATGGCGCGGCGTACGAGGGCGACGAAGGCTTTGCAGCCATCCAGCGGTCGGTCGAGGCGTTTGCCGAGGACGAAGGCCGCCGTCCGCGTATGCTGGTCGTAAAGATGGGGCAGGACGGGCATGACCGGGGCGCCAAGGTGATCGCCACGGCCTTTGCCGATATCGGGTTCGACGTGGATGTCGGCCCGCTGTTCCAGACGCCCGAAGAGGCCGCGCAGGATGCGATCGACAACGATGTGCATGTGGTCGGCATTTCGAGCCAGGCGGCGGGTCACAAGACGCTGGCGCCCAAGCTGATCGCGGCGCTGAAGGCCAAGGATGCGGGCGACATCATCGTGATCTGCGGCGGTGTCATCCCGCAGCAGGATTACGATTTTCTGAAGGCGGCAGGCGTCAAGGCGATCTTTGGCCCCGGCACCAACATTCCCGACGCGGCACAGGATATCTTGCGCCTTATCCGCGAGGCGCGTGGCTGATCACAGGGACGGGGGGGGCTTTGCCCCCTCTTGGCCTGTGGCCAATTCACCCCCAGAGTATTTCGGGAACGATGAAAGGCGGGCAGATGGGTGGACGGCTTGGGACGATGATGGCCTCGGGGCTTGGGTTTTTATGGGCGGTTCTGCTGCTGTGGGGGGCTGCGCGGTTTGTCACGCTGCCGGTTTTCACCCTCATGCCGACGATCATGGTGTCGTTTCTGGTGCCGGGGTTGGTGCTGGGGGCGATGGTCCTCAGGGTCGCGTTGCGCCGGCTGGGGGATGACGAGATGCTGGTGGGCGGCGTCCTGCATGGCCTGGCGGCGGTGGATCAGAAGGTCTTGCAGAACACGGTCGAGCAGCTGGTTCTGGCGCTCTGCATATGGCCTGCCGCGGCGGTGATGCTGGGCGATGACGGGCCGGGGGTGATCGCATCGCTTGGCGTGGGGTTCGCGGTGGCGCGCCTGGTGTTCTGGTTTGGATATCATCGGGGCGGGGGTTTGCGGGTTTTCGGTTTCGCGGCGAGTTTCTGGCCCACGGTGCTGGTGGCTGTCTGGGCGCTTGCGCGATTGGCGGGGGCGGGATCCGGGTGATCGCGGTCATTGCCGGGCGGGCAGGGCGCGGCTAGGATGCGGGCTTGGTGCGATGGGGGGACCTGGGTATGCTGAGCCTTGATCATCTGGCGGTGGCGGCGCGCGATCTGGACGAGGGGCGGGCGGCGGTGGAGACGGCTTTGGGTGTGCGTTTGCAGCCCGGCGGGAAACACGCCCGTTTTGGCACGCATAACCTGCTTCTGGGGCTTGAGGACGGGATGTATCTGGAGGTGATCGCGATCGACCTGGAGGGGCCGGGGCCGGAGGGCGCGCGGTGGTTCGATCTGGATCGGTTCGATGCCGCCCCGAAGCTGCAGACATGGATCTGTCGCTGCGATGATCTGGGCGACGCATTGGTGAGATATCCACAGGCCGGAGAGCCGGTGTCGCTGGCGCGGGGGGATCTGCGCTGGCGGATGGCGGTGCCGCGCGACGGGCGCCTGCCCTTCGGTGGGGTCTTTCCGGCACTCATGCAATGGCAGGGCGACGCGCATCCTGCGGAGCGGTTGACTGCTTCGGGGTGCGCGCTGGCGCGGCTGGTGGTGCGTCATCCCGAGGCCGGGAGGCTGGCCGATCTGTTGGGGCCTGATCTGCGGGACGACCGCGTGGTCTTCGAGAGGGGCGCTGCCGGTCTGCGCGCCGAGATCAGCACGCCGGGCGGGCTGAGGGCGCTGGAATGATCCTGCGTGGTGCAGAGGCTGACGACGCGCAGGCGATCGCGCGTCTGGTCAACCCGGTGATCCGCGAGACGACAATCACCTTCACGACACGCGAAAAGACCGCGCAGGACGTGGCCGACGACATTGCCGCCAAGCGCGATCTGGGCCATGGCATCCTGGTGGCCGAAGACGCCGGCGCGGTGCTTGGCGTGGCGAGCTATGGTCAGTTTCGCCCCGGTCCGGGCTATGCGCGCACGGCCGAGCATTCGATCACGCTTGCCGTGGATGCGCGCGGGCGCGGGGTGGGCCGCATGCTGATGCAGGCGCTGGAGGATCACGCCCGCGCGACCGGCATGCATGCCATGATCGCCGCAGTCAGCGGAGAAAATCCGGGCGGGGTGGCCTTTCACGAACGGCTGGGATATGCGCGCGTCGCGGTGCTGCCGCAAGTTGGTTGGAAATTCGGGCGCTGGCTGGATCTGGTTCTTCTGCAGAAACAGCTTTGAGTGCGCGCTGACAGGGCCCGGGAAAACGGGTAGGGTGTCGCATGTCGATCTGGACCCGCATCACCGAGGCCATCGCCGCTCTTGCCAAGGGCGAGGGGTTGAGTTCTGTCTTCGACAGGCTGCGCAGCCCGCCCGAGCGCAGCGTCGGCTTTACCATCGCGGTGATCGCGCTTGGCGCCAAGATGGCCAAGGCCGATGGGCAGGTGACCCGAGATGAGGTGACCGCCTTCCGGGAGGTGTTTCAGATCGCCCGCGAAGACGAGGCCGGCGCCGCCCGCGTGTTCAATCTGGCCCGGCAGGACGTGGCGGGGTTCGAAGAATATGCGGCCCGCATCAGGCACATGTTCGACGGTGAGACCGGCACGCTGTGCGATCTGATGGAGGGGCTGTTCCATATCGCCATGGCCGACGGCACCTATCATCCCAACGAAGAGGCTTTTCTGCGCAGGGTCGCGGATATCTTCGGTTTGGACGAGGGGGATTTCCGAAGGCTGCGCAGCCGCTTTGTGGCGGATGCGAAACCTGATCCATATTCGGTTCTGGGGGTCAGTCGTGACACGCCCTTGCCGCAGATCCGCAAGGCATGGCGCAAGGTGGTCCGCGACAGTCATCCCGACCAGATGATGGCGCGCGGCGTTCCGCCAGAGGCGATCAAGCTGGCCGAAAAGCGCATGGTCGCCATCAACCGCGCCTGGGAGGAGATCAACGAGGAGGCCGCGGGTGCGGATAGCCACCTATAATGTCGAATGGTTCGATGCCTTGTTCGACGACGCGGGCGCGCTTTTGGCCGATGATGGATGGTCGGGGCGCCACGCGGTAAGGCGGGCCGATCAGTTGGCGGCCTTGGGCATCGTGTTCACCGCGCTTGATGCGGACGCGGTGATGGTGATCGAAGCGCCCGACCACAACGGAGTGAGGGCCACCGTTCCCGCGCTCGAAGCCTTTGCAGCCTTCGCGCAGATCCGCGCGCGGCGTGCCGTGACGGGCTTTGCCAATGACACCCAGCAGGAAATTGCGCTGCTCTATGATCCGGATGTTCTAAGCTGCCGGCACGATCCCAGGGGCGAGCCGACCGGCAAGAAAGGGGCAAGCGATGCGCCGCGTTTTGACGGCGTTTTCCGGATCGATCTGGATATCGACACGACCGAGGATCTGGTGGTGTTCTCCAAGCCGCCGCTGGAACTGGCCTGCACCACGGCCGCCGGTGCCGCCTTTCGCATGATCGGGGCGCATCTGAAATCCAAGGCGCCGCACAAGGCGCGATCGCGCGATCAGGTCATGCGCATTGCGATCGCCAACCGCCGCAAGCAGCAGGCGCAGGCGATCTGGCTGCGTCACCGCATCGAACAGCATCTGGCCAAGGGCGAGACGCTGATCGTTCTGGGGGATCTGAACGACGGTCCGGGGCTGGACGAGTTCGAGCATCTTTTTGGCCGCTCATCGATCGAGATCGTGATGGGCGAGGGTGGGGACGCGGCAGCGCAGTTGTTCGACCCACATGCAAGGCGGGCGTTGACCCGGAGGATCGGAGCGGTGACCGCGACCGCGCGGTTCTATCTGGCAACCGAGAAGCGGTATCTTCAGGCCTTGCTGGATTACATCATGGTGTCGCCCGATCTTGCCGCGCGGCAGCCACATTGGCGGATCTGGCATCCGTTCGACGATCCGGGCTGCTTTCGCATCCCTGAATTGCGCGAGGCGTTGCTTGTGGCCTCGGATCACTTCCCGGTGACGATGGATATTGATCTGTGACTTAAAATCGTGACCGGATGTGCTTATATTGGCAGAATGAAACGTATTGTCCTGACATCTCTGGTGGCGCTGGTTCTGGCCGCGCCCGTCATGTCCCCGGCCACGGCGCAGGATGCCGCCGACCCGGATGAGGGGCTGTCCCTGATGGAGAGGGGCGCGCAGATGTTCATGGAAGGCATCCTGCGCGAGATGGAACCCACGATGCAGGATCTGCGCGATCTGGCGCAGGAGATGGGGCCGGACCTGCGCCGTTTCGTTCAGGAGATGGGACCGGCCTTTGGCGAATTGTTGGGCAAGATCGACGATCTGAGCGCCTATCACCCGCCTGAAATGCTGCCCAATGGCGATATTATCCTGCGCCGCAAGACCCCGGAAGAGCTTGCACCGGCCCCGCCCCAAGACGGCGAAATCGAGATCTGAGACATCTCAGCGTTTGGCGGTCCGGATCAACGGCTGGGCGCCAAGTGCCTCGACCAGCGACAGGAACCGCGCTTCGGCGACTTCGCCGAACAGCGCCTCGGCTTCGGGCGAGAGGGACAGTTCCAGCTGTTTTTTCTTCGGAAACCACGACAGCTGCCCCAGTTTGGCATCCGATCGCAGCCACAGCATCGCCGCAAACCGCATCGCCTTGCCCAGAACCACGGCCTCGTGGGCGTCTTTTTCGTCGATCAGCGTGTAGAGATCCTCGAACCGCGATCCTTCGCGCTTGTTCGAATACCGGTGCAGGAGCGCCAGGCCCAGATAGATCCGTTCGGAATGTTTCAGCCCGCCCAGATTGGCGCGCGTGGCATTGTCAAAGCAATCCTCGGCGCGGTAATCGGGATGGGAGCGCCATGATACGTCATGCAGCAGGCAGGCGGCCTTGATGATGCGGCGCCGATCCGGCTTGGCGGATTTGAACAGCGGTTCGATGAACTCATAGACCACACGGCCAAAGCCCGGCAAACGGGCATCCTTGGACTCTGCAAAGCGGCAGGCTTCGATCAGGGGGTCGCGGTCGCGCAGTTGCTGGGGCATCTGCTCGTACAGAAGCCCCTCGCGGATCCCATAGCTGGACACGGCGATATCGCGGGGCTTGAAGGTGCGGGCCACTTCGCGCAGCACGTCGATCGCATACGGCACCAGTGCGGCCCGCGCCGCCGATACCCCGGCGCGGGTGCGCAGCTCTTCCAGATCATTGGCGGCGATATACTTGGCGGTGGCGCGGACGGCCTTCGGCGTCATGCGGTATTCATGGAGCACCTGCAGCGGATAGCCGCGCCGCTCCATGTCGATGCGCGCGATGGCCCGCCACGAGCCGCCCACCAGAAACAGTCGGTTCTTCTGCTCGCCCAGTTCATGCCGCATCCTGGTAACGGTGTCGGCAATCATGGCCTTGCGGGCTTTGCGGCCGCCCTTCATGTCACGCAGTTTCAGCGGACCAAGCGAGCAGGACATCCGCTTGCCCACGGTGCCGCCGTTGATTTCGGCCAGTTCCATGGACGAGCCGCCGATATCGCAGACCAGACCATAAGATCCCGGCCACCCCAGAAGCACGCCCTGCGCCGACAGTCGCGCCTCTTCGCGGCCGTCGATCACCCAAAGGCGGATGCCGGTCTCGCGTTCCACGTCGGCGCGAAACTCGGCGCCATCTTCGGCGTCGCGCACGGCGGCGGTGGCCACGGCGGTCAGCGGGCCGGTGCCCATCCCGTCGCCCAGAAGCTTGAATCGCTTCAGCGCCTTGAGAGCGCGCACACGCCCCTCCGGGTTCAGTCGCCCGGTCTCGGACATGCCGGCGCCAAGCCCGCACATGATCTTTTCATTGAAGAAATAGGCCGGGCTGCGGGCTGCGCCGTCGAACACGACCAGACGGACCGAGTTCGAGCCCACATCCACGACGCCCACGCGACTGAGCGCGCGCGCCGAAGGCTTGTCGAACAACGGACGCCCGAAGGGTCCGCCATCTTCCTGCGCCGGAGTGCTGTTGCCGTCCATGTGCCTCTCGGGTCTTTCTGTCCCCTGTATGCGCCACCGCGCCCTAGGGGTCAATCGCGCGAATGCTCTGATTTGCGCCTGACGCCCCGTCATCCGGCTACGTTTGCGGGTGCCCCTTGGGTGCGCGCACAACCATGGCGATCAGCGCGATGACCAGGAGTGTGAGGGCCCATCCCAGCATGTGCCGCCTCTTTTCGTCGGTCCTTATCCCCATGGGCGCACCAGATAATCTTGCGACCACGGTGGCTGCGCTGTTGGGCATGACAGTCTCTGCCATGCTCCGCGATCCAGTTGTCGCGTCCATGTTGCACAGTTGATGCTCACGAATTCGGGTGGTTTAGACCCCCGAGGATCAAGACAGGTAAACGGCAGTGATTGGGTGGGGTACTGATCCTCAGTCCATGGTCTGGCACGAACGCCAAACGGTACTGGATTTTCAAAACGTCAAAAAGAACGTCGATTTTCGAAGGCACTTTTGGGGAGCATCAAACCCCGACCTGCCAATGAACGCCCTTTTTCGAGTCTCTCCATCGACCGATAAAGAGCTCGCAATTTACCAAAACCGGACCTCGGCGGGCGCAGCGGCGAAGGGCCTCCATGAGCCCAAATTGACGGATGCTGTATATGGTCCTAGTGTCAGCTTGCGCTGTTTTAGCAAATTTTTGAAGGCATTTAGTGAATGAGAATGATGTCGCTTCCTAACGTGCAGGTACTTGATCTTGCATACAGCTATTATGACGCCGCGGAAGTGCTAGCTAATTCAGGAGCCAATGCGATACCGATTATTAACTTGCGCTGCCACGCAATTGAACTTTTTCTAAAGGCCCTGCATCTAACGGATAATGCCACAGATATCGGGGATGGAGTGTTTTTATTAGCGCCCAACTCTGGCAGAGGTGATGGTCACGGATTGGGAAACTCTTTTAGCAAGGGCTTGAAGGAGCATCGCGACGAACTTCTATCAGACATGCCTAATCTCACTGTCGAGTTAGGACATCTCGAAGGTATATTCCAAAAGAGCAGGTATCTGTATGAAAACGGCGATTACCTACCTCTTGCCAAAGCCGCTTGTGTGTCTCGTTTCTTGGCGGAAAAACTTTCTACGCTTCCTCGACTAGCTGTTCAAATCGACCGAACTCAGTAAATTTGCTGGCGTTAAAGCAGCCATTGATAAAGCAGGAAGGAACGGCAGGTTTGTCCGCATCAGAGACTCTTACACAATGCGCAGCGAAGGTCAGCTTTCACTGATTGCCGGC
>JALQUE010000294.1 GCA_023260815.1 Roseovarius sp. | reverse complement strand
TTCTGCACCCAGACGCGCCCGAACGTCCTGCGCCCCGCGCAAGAGGCCGCCATGGAAACCGCCATTCTTGACCAGCTTGGCGGTGCCAGACCTGTGGTCGAGGTCGCGCGCGGCACACGCGGTTACATGCCGGCGGCGCCCGTGCCGATCTGGTTGCGTTTTGGCACCCCCGGCTCGGGCGCGGCGGCGGGCGACCACGAGGCCGAGGCGCCCGCCCCGCCGCCCGCTGCCGCCCATACCAGCCGCAAGCCCGGGGAACGCAAGGATCAGGATCAGCAAAACCGCAAGGACAGTTTCATCATTCACCGGTTCGAATCGATCCTGTCCTGGGTCGAGTCGATGAACATCAATCGCAGCGTCGATGATGACGACGACGACAGCGCCCAGAAGGCGGCGGAGGACCAAGATCAGATCACCCTGTCCAAACAGGACCGCAAGGCCGCGACCCGCCTGCGCCTGCATCTGGACCTGTCCCCCGCCGACGCCGATCACGAGGCCTTGTCCGGCGACTATACCTATGCCGAGTGGAACCACCGCAGCCGCAGCTACATGCCCGGTCACTGCCGCGTTCTTGACGCGCCCGCACGCCCGGCCAGCACGCCCTTCGTGCCCAATGCCCGCCGCATGCGCGAGGTGCGCCGCCAGTTCGAGGCGCTGCGCCCGCGCCGGATATTGCAACCCCGTCAGGTGGATGGATCGGAACTGGACCTCGACGCCCTGCTGACAGCCCGCGCCGACCTTGCCGCGACGGGGCGCGGCTCGGACCGTATCTGGCAATCGGCCCGGCAGACCGAACGCGACCTGTCGGTGGCTTTCCTGATCGACACCTCGCGGTCGACCGAAGCGGCCATCGGCGACACATCGGTGATCGAGGTCGCGCGCGAGGCGATGGCGGCGCTGGCCGGGGGCATTGACGCGGCGGGCGACAGGCTGGGCCTGTGGGGGTTTTCCTCGTTGCGCAGGGACCGCGTGTTCCTGACACGGTGCAAGGGGTTCGATGCCCCCATGTCGGCGGACATCACAGCCAATATCGGGGCGCTGAGCCCCGGCCACTATACGCGCCTCGGGGCCGCGATCCGTCATGTCAGCGCACAGCTTGCAAAGCAGCCAAGTGCGCGCAAGTTGCTGATCGTGCTGACCGACGGCAAGCCCAACGACCTGGACCACTATGAGGGCCAGCACGGCATCGAGGACAGCCACATGGCCGTGCGCGAGGCCCGCAATGCCGGGCAAAGCCTGCATGGCATCATCATCGACGAGGACGGGCAGGACTGGTTTGCACGCATTTTCGGGCGCGGCGGCTTCACCCTGTTGCCCGATCCCGAACGCCTGACACGGGCCTTGCCCGACATCTACCGCACCCTCACACAGGAGACCTGACATGCGCAGACTGATCGTTGCCCTGGCCACCGTCTTTGCCTCGCCCACATTTGCAGACAGCTTTGACAGACCGATCCCGCAGGCCCAGTCGGCGACTGCCGAATTCTGGTACGCGGTGGCCTGCATCGCGCTTATCGCCTTCATGATCGCGGTCCAGACGCTGGTGTCGCGCAGATGACCCGGCAGGGCTGGTCCACCCGGCGCATCGCGCTGACGCTTTATCCTTTCGGGGCCGGGGCGGCAGCGGTGAACGTCTTTTTCGCGTCGCTCATCTTCAGCTGGATTGGCGGGCCTGTCGCCTCGACGGTTTGGTCGCTTGGGCTGGGATGTGTTATCGGGGCGCCGGCGACATGGTATTTCGCCCGGCATATCCGTCACTTGATGGACGTGGCGGACGAAAAGGAGGCGGCATGAAGATCGACATGCAGACCGGACAGCCCATCATCGACGCGACCGACCTTGCCGGACTTCTGGGCCTGACCCCCGCCGAGGTGCGCGACAGGATGCGCGACGGTCGGATCACGACGCGGCTTGAGACCGGCGAAGGCGACGACGCTGGGAAAATGCGGCTCAGCTTCTTTCATGATGACACGCGCATACGGCTGACCTGTTCCGAAGACGGAACGGTTCTCAAGACGCTGCGCACCAAAACGGGATCAAGATGATGGGACAGACATCGGCAGAACAGATACGGGCATGGCAGGGACCGGCTCTTTTCAGCTTTGGCTTTCGGCCCTTCTTTCTTTTGGGTGCCGTCTGGGTCACGCTGGCGATGCTTGTGTGGTTGCTTGCCCTGTCGGGCGCGATCACGCTGCCGACGCGGTTCGATCCGGTATCCTGGCATGCGCATGAATTCCTGTTCGGCTATCTGGGCGCCGTGCTGGCAGGGTTCCTGTTGACGGCAGTGCCCAACTGGACCGGGCGTCTGCCGATGGTCGGTTGGCGGCTGGCGGCGCTTGTCTTGCTTTGGGTCGCGGGGCGCCTTGCGGTCCTTGTGTCGGACCACCTGCCTGTGGCGGTCGCGCCCGTCATCGACCTGGCTTTTCCGCTGGTGTTGGGCGGGCTGATCCTGCGCGAGATCGTGGCGGGCAAGAACTGGCGCAACCTGATAGTGCTTGCCCTGCTGGCCGTCTTCACACTGGCCAACGGCATCTTTCACGCAGAGGCCCTGTCGGGCGCGTCTGCAGCCCAAGGCAACGGTCTGCGCCTTGGTCTTGCGACGGGCATCATGATGATCGCCGTGATCGGAGGGCGGATCATCCCCTCTTTCACCCGCAACTGGCTGGCCAAGCAGAATAATCCCGCGCGCCCCGCGCCGCCGATGCAGCGTTTCGACAAGCTGGTGTTGCTGGTCAGCATCGCCACGCTGATGCTGTGGGTCGTCCGGCCCTTCGGGGTTCAGACGGGCGCAGCGCTGATCTTGTTTGGCGCGCTGCATGGTGTTCGACAGGCCCGCTGGCAACCGCACCATACGCTGCGCGACCCCCTGTTATGGGTGCTGCACGCAGCGTACCTGTTCATTCCCTTGGGCGCCTTTGGCCTTGGGGTGGATCAGATCATGGGCAATCCGGTCACCGCCGGCGCCCAGCATCTTTGGATGGCAGGCGCCATCGGCGCGATGACCCTGGCCGTGATGACCCGTGCAACCCTGGGCCACACCGGCCAATCCCTGAGCGCAAACCGGGTGACCGTGGGCATCTACCTTTGCCTGTTCGGCGCGGTTCTGGCCCGGTTCTGGTCGTCGATCCATTGGGAGCTTACGCAGGTGTCCGGGGTGCTTTGGCTTGCGGCCTTTGCGGGGTTTGCGGTGGCCTATGGCCCCGCGCTTCTGCGTCCGAAACCGGAGACGTAGCATGGGATGGACAGGCTTTGCGGCTGTCTTCGGGGCCTTCTTCCTGACCCACTCGATTCCTGTGCGCCCTGCGGTCAGGTCTCGGTTGGTGGAGAGGATCGGGACGCGCGGCTTCGGGCTGATGTATTCGGCCCTTTCGGTCGGGATGCTCGCGCTTCTGATCTGGTCGGCGGGCGAGGCGCCTTATGTTCACCTTTGGCCACAGATGGCATGGCATCGCCATGTGGCCCATATGGGTATGCTGGCGGTGTGTCTGATCCTTGCGCTTGGCATCGCGCGACCGAACCCGTTTTCCTTTGGCGGCGCGTGGAACGACAGGTTCGATCCGGCGCGTCCGGGCATCGTGCGCTGGACACGGCATCCGATCCTGCTGGCGCTGGCCCTTTGGGCCGGGGTGCATCTTCTTGCGAACGGAGACCTTGCGCATGTGATCCTGTTCGGCGTGCTGGGAAGTTTTGCGATCGCCGGTCGTGCCGTGATCGACCGGCGCAAGCGGCGGACCCTTGGCCCGTTGCGTTGGGAGGTGCTCGACACAGCCCGCAAGGCCGCGCCGCTGTTTCACGCACCGCGCTTCTGGCCGGCGCTGTTTGTGCGGCTGGTGATCGGTCTTGTCGCTTTCGCCGCGTTGTTGCTGGCCCATCCCCACGTGATCGGCGTGCCCGCGCTGTGAGCTTTGGTTGACGTGTCCAATTTTGGTCACGGTCTGACGAAACGGCTGGCGCGCTCAATCGGCCACGTCCCGACCTTGTAACCCCGACGTCCAAACAAAATACCGGCCCCCCCTGCCCTATAAGTTTTGGCGAACCTGCCGTTTGAGAGATCGAACAAGCGGGACGGGTCTTATGACAGACACAGAATTTCAACCGGCGCGGATGCCGGCCAATGAAGAGCGGCGATTGAGTGCGGTAAAGCGCAGCGGCCTGATGGGGAGCAAGGCCCTGTCGAGGTTCGACATCTACACCAAGCTCTTTCGGCATATCGCGGGGGTGCCTGTCTCGTATACCGGGCTTCTGGACGAGGCGCGGCAATATTTCCTGTCGGAGAATTTCACCGGCTGCCTGACCGGAGCGACCGAGGTGGCGCGGCAGGACACGATCTGTCAGCACGCGCTGCTGGACACCCAGCCCTTCATTGTTCCCGACATGCGCCAGCACCCCACGTTTCAGGCGCATCCGCTGATTACGGGCGATCCGCATTGGGTGTTCTGGGCGGGCTTTCCGCTGGTCACGGCGGAGGGATTCGTTCTGGGCACGATCTGCGCGGTGGATTTCGAGCCACGAGAGCTGAGCGAGACACAGGTGGACCTTCTGAGCGGGATCGCTTCGGACATGGTGCTGACCATCCAGATGCAGACCGACCGGCAAGAGCAGGCGGCCCGCGATTGCGAGCGCATCCTTGGGGATTTGCAGCGCGCCGGCATCACCGAGACTGGCACGGCGCGGGCGTTTCTGAACCTGTGCATGGGTCAACCGGTGGCCAATGACGAGCGCGCCACGCTGATCGCACTCGGGCTGGCGCAGGAGACCGAGACCGGTCTGGACCTGAGCGAAGAGGGCACGACGCTGAAGACCGGAAACGGGCTTGGGCCGTCAGATTACAAACGGGCGGTATCGCCCCTGAAGAACACCGAGTTGTTGGATTCGATGTTCGCGATGCTGGATTGAGAGGGGTCTTGCCATGTACAGCCGGGTTTACACGCTGAGGTTCAAGAGCCTCGATCAGGCCAAGATCGGGGTGTCGCTTCTGTCCGAGGAAATCGGCGGCGCGATCGCGGAGGCCAATATCTCGAGCTTGAGCATCCTGATCGACAAGGGCGCCACGGTCACGCTGATCGTGCGGTTCGATCTGCAGGAGGAGCTGGATACCTTCGTGAAAGGCAAGATCGATGTTCTGCAACGCCTGAAGACCGCGTTCGAGCTGACCGAATATAGCGAAAGCACGGCGGTGGCGGTCTATCTGTTCGACCGGGAAGCCGGCTCTCTGAGCTGAGACCGGCGTCATGGGGGCTTGCCCTGAGGACCGCGACGGGGCAAGCCTGTGCGGGATATGGAGATCGGACCTTATATCCTGCTGGCCTCGCTTGAAGGGGCGGTGACGGCGGCGGTGCTGGCGCTGACAGCGGTGGGCCTGTCGCTGGTGTTCGGGGTGATGCGGGTCGTCAACATCGCGCATGGAGAGTTCTTCATGCTGGGGGCGGTGATCGCGTGGTATGTGGCTCATTGGATGGGCGGGCATCCGGCGCTTGGCTTTGTCGCGGCGCTGGTGGTGGCGCCGCTGCTGGTGGGCGCCATCGCGGTGGCCGCCGACATGACCATCCTCAAGCGGCTGAACTATGACCCCGAACGCACGATCGTGGCGACCATCGGGCTGTTATACATCCTCCAGCAACTGACGCTGATGACCTATGGTCCCGAGGCGCGGCCCGTCGAGGCGCCGTTCAACCAGCGCATCGCCCTGCCCTGGATCGAGAGGGCCGAGGGCGGCTGGCATTTCTACTATCCGTGGGGTCTGTCGACGACCACCTACAAGCTGGCGGTGATCGGGGCGGCGGCTGCGGTGCTGTGCGGGGTGTGGGTGCTGATGACGCGCACCCGCATCGGGCTGGTGATGCGCGCCACGCAGGCCGACCGGGAGATGGCGCTGGCCTTCGGCATCCCGGTGGAGAAGGTCTATGCGCTGGTCTTCGGGCTTGGGGCCGGGCTGGCGGCGCTGGCGGCGGTGCTGATCGTGCCGATCCAGCAGGCGCATTACCTGATGGGCACCGACCCGCTGCTGCTCTCCTTCATTGTCGTCATCATCGGCGGGCTGGGCTCGCTGCGCGGCACGGTGGTGGCGGCGCTGCTGATCGGCG
>JALQUE010000334.1 GCA_023260815.1 Roseovarius sp. | reverse complement strand
GAAGCTGATGCGCGAGATCTGCGACAAATACGGTATCCTGATGATCTCGGACGAGGTGATTACCGGGTTTGGGCGCAGCGGCGACTGGTCGGGCGCGCGGCATTGGGGCGTGAAGCCCGACATGATGACCTGCGCCAAGGGCATCACCAGCGGCTATTTCCCGGTGGGCGCCACGCTGCTGAGCGAGAAGGTGGCCGATGTGTTCGAAAACGCCGGACCCGAGGGGGCGATCTGGCACGGTTATACCTATTCGGCGCATCCGGTGGGTGCGGCGGCGGTGGTGGCCTGCCTGTCGGAGACGCTGAGGCTGGACACCAAGACCAATGCGGCGGCGCGGGGCACGCAGCTGTATGATGGGGTGTGCCGGCTGGCGGAAAAGCACGACATCATCGGGGATGTGCGCGGCGGACACGGGTTGATGACCGGGATCGAGATCGTCAGCGACCGCGACGCCAAGACGCCGATGGACGCGGCCACGATGAAGCGCATCCACCAGACCGCCTATGAGGCGGGAGCGATGGTGCGGCTGGGCGCGCATAACGTGCTGATGTCGCCGCCCCTGACCATCACCGAGGGCGAGGTGAACCGCATTCTGGGCGCGCTGGACGCGGGGTTCTCGGCGGCCTGACACCTGACTCAGGGGGGCATGGGCGGCGGGGTTGTGCCCGCCGCCCACGCCGTTTTGGGGCTTATGCCCTCAGCCGAAGCGGCGCCAAGCGTCCTTCATGGCGTCTGACATCGCCTCCCAGGCCTTGTCGGCGCCGGCCTTGAGATCGGTCCACGCGGCGGCGTTGGCGTTCTGGATCTTCTTCAGCTCCTGTTCCATCTCGTCGCGGCGTTTCTTCAGATCGTCGATCTGGCTTTCGTATTGCAACTTGGCATCCGCGCTCGCGCCTTCGGCCTTGGCGCGCAGCTTGTCAATTTCGGCTTTCCATTCGTCGAGCTTGGCGTCGAGTTTCTGCTGATAGGCTTGTTTCTCGTCCATGGGATCGCTCCTTTATTGCGTCAATCAATGTGTAAATGACGTAAGAAGGGCAGGCGCATGCATCAATGGGCATGGTCAATGCAGGCGAGAAAACAAGTGAAAAAGGCCGACGCAAAGCGCCGGCCGATCACTCGTTACACTCTTGGAATACACCACCATACCTGATCTCGGCCCGCACATACCCGCGGGGCGCGTGATGTTGGCCCTTGGTCGGCCCATTGGTTTTCGAGTGGGATGAAGACACCAGCCAACCCAGAGCGGCCACAGGGTAGGAAAATCAACCGGACCACCGATCCGGATACTTGTTACGATCCCCTCTGTTCAGGCCAACGAAAAGTACAACGGCTAGGTCAAGGTTTATCATAGCCGGATTGCGCTATCTTCCTTTTAGACGCCCTATGACGGGACAAAGACCTGATAGAGACATCCCAGTTGGGAAAATCGCCCGCCGGTACGCGTATCGCAGCAAATTGAACCGAACGGTTCATATTTTTCAGGATGATTGATCCCCGCCAGACGGCGGCCCCCAGCCACCGCCACCGGGCGTGGCCATGCAGAAGGCGGCGCCGGCGGGCAGGTCGATCTCGTCGTTGCCCTGCATCTCGCGGGTGGTGCCGTCGGGCCATTCGACCCAGTCACGCCCGGTCGCCCCCGGCGCGCCGCCATCGCCACCGAAGGGCGGCACCGTGCGATGCGAGCCGAGCGTGGTCACCGTGACAGGCGCCAGAAAGCGCAACCGCCGCAGCACGCCGTCACCGCCGCGCCACTGCCCTGCCCCACCCGATCCTGTGCGAATCGCGAACTCCTCAAGGCGGACGGGAAAGCGTTTCTCGAGGATTTCGGGATCGGTCATCCGGGTGTTGGTCATGTGGCTTTGCACCGCGTCGCAGCCCGGGAATCCCGGCCCCGCGCCGGTGCCACCGGCAATCGTCTCGTAGTTCTGGAACGTGTCATTGCCCCAGATGAAATTGTTCATCGTCGCCTGCGACGAGGCCATGACCCCCAGCGCACCATAAAGCGCATTGCAGGTGGCCTGACTGACCTCGGTATTGCCGGCGATCACGGCGGCGGGATAGGCGGGGTTGAGCATGGAGCCTTCGGGCACCACGATGTCCAGCGGCTTGAGACAGCCTTCGTTCAGGGGGATATCCGCCCCGACCAGCGTGCGGAACACATAGAGTACCACCGCCCGCGCGACGGATTTCGGCGCGTTGTAATTGCCCGAATGCTGCGGACTTGTCCCGGTGAAGTCGATTCGGGCGGCGCGGGCGGCGTGATCGACGGTGACCGAAACCTCGATCCGTGCGCCATGATCCATCGGGTAGCTGAAGCTGCAATCGCGCAGCCGGTCGATGACCCGGCGCACGCTGTCTTCGGCATTGTCCTGAACATGGCCCATATAGGCCTGCACCACGTCCAGACCGTAGGTGTCGACCACCTTCAGCAAAGCCTGCCGCCCGGTTTCGTTGGCGGCGATCTGCGCTTTGAGATCGGCCATGTTCTGCGCGATGTTGCGGCAGGGCCAGCGGCCCGAGGACAAAAGCTGCTCGGCCTCGTGTTCGCGCAGACGGCCTTGATCGACCAGCTTGAAATTGTCGATCAGAACGCCTTCTTCCTCGATCCGGGTGCTGTCGGGCGGGGCGCTGCCGGGGGTGCGCCCGCCGATATCGGCGTGATGGCCGCGCGATCCCAGCCAGAAGGCCGGCGCCCCATCGACGAACACAGGCGTCACCACGGTGACATCGGGCAGATGCGTGCCGCCATGATAGGGCGAGTTGAGCATGAAGGCATCGCCGGGCCGCAGATCGGGATTGCGGCGCATCACCGTCTTGATGCTGTCGGACATGGAGCCCAGATGCACCGGCACATGCGGCGCATTTGCCACCAGATCGCCCGCCGCATCGAAAATCGCGCAGGAGAAATCCAACCGTTCACGGATATTCACCGACCACGAGGTATTGGCCAGCGTGGCGCCCATCTGATCCGCCACGGACATGAAAAGGTTGTTGAACACCTCGAGCAGCACCGGATCGGCCTGCGTACCCGCCGCGTGCGGGCGGGACATCGCGGCGGTGCGTTCCAGCAACAGATTGCCCATATGGTCGATCCGCGCCGACCAGCCGGGTTCGACCATGTTGGTGCCCGTGGGTTCGGTGATGATCGCGGGGCCGGTGATGATGGCCTCGGGATCGAGCGCGTCACGATGATAGAGCGGCACATCGCGGCGCGCGCCCTCAAGATGGACCGGCACATGGGCCTCGGGCTGGCCCGCGCCCGACGGGCGATCAACGATCGGCGCGTGGCCGGTGCGGCCGATGGCCTCGACGCTGAGCATGTCGAAGAAGATCGCACGTTCAGGACTGTGAAAGCCGAAGCGGCGGCGATGCGCGCTTTCGAACGTGGCCTGCATGGTGGCGGCGTCGGCAAAAGGCACCTCGAGCGCCTGATGCGAGCCATCGTATCGCAGATGCGCGCGGCATTCGATGTCGATATCGGTGACGCCCTGCGCCACGACCTCGGCACGGGCCCGCCGGGCCAGGGTGGCCATGTCCTCGTGGGCGCGGTCGATCCGGGACAGGGGGGCATCCATCTGCGCCTCGCGCATGGCGCGGATCTCGGCCAGGCCCATGCCATAGGCCGACAGCACCCCGGCATGAGGGTGGATCAGCACCTTGCGCATCCCCAAGGCATCGGCCACCAGACAGGCGTGTTGCCCGCCAGCCCCGCCAAAACATTGCAAGGTATAGCCGGTCACGTCATGGCCGCGCTGCACGCTGATCTTCTTGATGGCGTTGGCCATGTTGTCGACGGCGATGCGCAGGAAGCCTTCGGCCATGTCCTCGGGGGTGCGCAGCGCCTCACCCGTCCTGTCGCGGACGGTTTCGGCCAATTCGGCAAAGCGGCGGCGCACCGCTTCCAGATCCAGCGGCGCATCCCCATCCGGGCCGAAGACGGCGGGGAAATGCGCGGGCGTCAGCTTGCCCAGCATGACGTTGCAATCGGTCACCGTCAGCGGCCCGCCACGCCGGTAACAGGCCGGTCCGGGATCGGCGCCCGCACTGTCGGGTCCGACCTGAAAGCGCCCGTCCTCGAATGTGCAGATGCTGCCGCCACCGGCCGCAACGGTGTGGATATCCATCATCGGCGCACGCATCCGAACGCCCGCCACCTCGGTGTCGAAGCTGCGCTCGTAATCGCCCGCGTAATGGCTGACATCGGTGCTGGTGCCGCCCATGTCGAAGCCGATCAGCCGGTCATGCCCCGCCGCCTGCCCGGTGCGGACCATGCCCACGATGCCCCCCGCCGGACCGCTGAGGATCGCATCCTTGCCCTGAAAGAGCCGCGCATCGGTCAGCCCGCCCGAGGATTGCATGAACAGCAGCGCCTCGCAGGCACGGCCCAGATCCAGCGCCTCCTCGACCTGCTCGACATAGCGCCGGAGCAGCGGCGAGAGATACGCATCGACCACCGCCGTATCGCCCCGCCCCACCAGCTTGGCCAGTTGATTGACCTGATGGCTGGCGGTGATCTGGGTGAAGCCGATCTCGGCGGCCAGATCGGCGACGCGGCGTTCATGTTCGGGGTTGAGATAGGCATGCAGCCCGGCGATGGCCACGGCGCGGATGCCCCTGTCATGGGCCGCGTGCAGCGCGATGCGCGCCTCGTCCAGATCGAGGGGGCGCACCACTGCGCCGTCGGCGTCCAGCCTCTCGTCCATCTCGGCCACCTCTTCATACAGAAGATCGGGCCGGGTGATCTGCAGATCGAACAGGCGCGGACGGGCCTGATAGCCGATCTGCAGAAGATCGCGGAACCCCTTGGTGATGAGCAAGAGAACCCGCTCGCCCTTGCGCTCGAGCAGGGCGTTGGTGGCCACGGTGGTGCCCATCTTGACGGCGCGGATGGCGCCCTTGGGAAAGGCGCCCTTGACGCCCATGATCTCGCGCATGCCCTGCACGGCGGCATCGCGGTAGCGGTCGGGGTTTTCCGAAAGAAGCTTATGAGTCTGCACGCGGCCGTGCGGGTCAAGCGCCACGATATCGGTGAATGTGCCGCCCCGATCGATCCAGAATTCCCATGCGCCGCTCATGACCGTTCCCTTAAGTCATTGACATGTCATGGTTTGGGGCAAGCAGGGCAAATGTCAATGATGGCCAAGCATTGAAATCGCGGGCGATCTGGGCACATATGGGCCTGCCAGCCAGAGAGGATCCGCGATGGACATACGCAACATCACCGAAGACTTCGCGGTCAGCCCGCAGATCGCGCCCGAGGACATCCCCGCGATCAA
The DNA here is from genome assembly GCA_023260815.1 of Roseovarius sp. Classification (GTDB taxonomy): domain Bacteria; phylum Pseudomonadota; class Alphaproteobacteria; order Rhodobacterales; family Rhodobacteraceae; genus Roseovarius. The sequence continues at coordinate 907 of JALQUE010000334.1, read as the reverse complement.
GACCGCGGGCTTCCGGTCAATCCTGTGCAACCGCCCCGATGACGAGGATTACGGCCAACCCTCGCAGGACGCGGTGGCGCAGGCCGCACAGGCCGCAGGACTCGAGATGCGCTGGGTCCCGATCGTGTCGGGCATGGTCACGCCCGACGCCGCCGACGCGTTCCGCGCGGCCCTCGACGAGATGCCGGGACCGATCCTCGCCTATTGCCGGTCGGGCACGCGCTGCACCATGCTCTGGAGCCTGACGAAATTCGACGACCTGGGCGGCGCCCGCATTGTCGACGCGACGCGCGCGGCAGGCTATGACATGTCGGGCCTCGTCCGGCAGCTTGAACGGCGCTGACCCTGCGCCATGACATCCTGGATCGCCATCTGCCGGGACAGCGCCGGGATCACCGCACATGCGATGGACGGCGCGCGCCACCTGCGCAGCGCCATGGGCCCCGACGAGGCCGCGGCCCTCGCCCATCTCGGGTTCGACGCGGCGCGCATCCTCCATATCGGCGAGGGCCAGCCCGATAGGCTGCCCGCCGCCCTCCTGCCGCGCGGCGGCCATGGCCTGCCGGGCTTCACGCAAGACAGCCCTGCGGACGTCATCGGCGCGCGGGTGCGGCTGTGGAGTGCCGGGTTCCTGCATACGCATCGCGCCTGGGACGGGGTGATCTGCGCGATTGACGGCGATATCAGCCATTGGCTGCATCTCAGCGCCAACGAGGCGGTCAGTTCACAAAGCTGTCTCACGCCGCGCCTTGTCACGGCGCTTGGCGGCACCGTGCCCCCCTCGATCAGCGCCCTCGAAGACAGCCTCAGTCGCCCCGAACGGCTGGCCGCCCATCTGCGCGCCGCCGAGGTTTCGGGCCAGCGCGATTCCCTGACCGGACATCTGCTTGGCGCCGAACTGGCCGCC
>JALQUE010000131.1 GCA_023260815.1 Roseovarius sp. | reverse complement strand
GCCCAAGCGCCCGCCGACATGGCGCACCCTGCGCCGCCCCATGAGACAGCGTCCTCCGACGCGGTCGAGGCTACGGCAGAGGTTCAGGACGCCGCGATCGACGCACAGGCCGAGGTTACGAACGCCGAAGGTGTAGAGGCCGAAGGCGACGCGCCCGACTTTGAACCGGTCGCCGCAGAAGACGCCGCAGAAGATATCGCAGAAGATATTGCCGTGGCCGAGGCCCCTGAAGAGGAGGCCCCTGAAGAAGAGACCCCCGACCACGCTGAAACCGTCGCCGTCGCGCCTCAAACCGCGCCCCAAACGACGTTGCAGACCCCGGAGGAGGAGGACGAGGGCGACAGCATCGCCGCCAAGCTCCGCCGCATCCGGTCGGTCGTTCTGCAATCCGAGCGTGCCGAATCGGGCGACGAATACACCGAGGATCAGCACGCCGAATTTGCATCCGATCCGCAGGCTTTTCTGGACAGCACAGCCGCCGATCTGGATGCCGCCCTGGCCGAGGATGACGCCGCCGAAGCCGCCAGTGAACAGATCATCGAGGCCGACGCGCCGCAGGATGATCTGGACGCGATCCTTGCCCGTTTCGACACGGGCAAACCCCTGATGGCTGCAGCGGACGACCTGAATGACGTCGCTGAAATCAGAGATGACATCGACGGCGACGAAGATGATGGCGACCCGCCGGTCGATGCCGCCGCCAAAGGCCCCGCGCCCTTCGTTCTGGCCGAATCAACGCTGGCGCAGCTGTTGGCGGATGCCAATCCGGCATCTGCAACCGCCCCGGCCCATGATGCGCCCGAGGCATCGGACACTGCCCCGGACGACGTGACGCAAGAGATGCCGGACCCCGAACAGCCCGCCGCCGTGCGCGCTCGTGTGGTCAAGATCAAGCGCACCGATTACGAGGCTGCGATCACCGAAGGCTATATCGAGGAAGACGTCGACACACCCTATGCCGAAATCTCCGAAGACAGCATCAATGTCTTCAACGAGGACACCAACGAATCGACCCTCAGCCCCGAGGCCGAGGCCGAATTGCAACGCGAACTGGCCGAGGTCGAGGCCGAGATGCGCCAGCGCGGCCCGGCGCAGGACATCGACGACGCCGCCGAAGACGCCACCACAGCCGAAGACGATGCCGACGGGGATGACGACGTGTCGTGGTTCGTCGATGAACCCGATGACAAGGTCGACGACGTCGCCGACCTGACCGCTGAAGACCCGCCGCAGTCAGACGACGCCCCCGCCACGCAGATCACCGGGCGTGACAAGCTTGCAGCCGAACATCCCCAGCACGATGTCAGCCGCATTTTTCAGGAAGCCGACAATCAGCGCCACGAGCCGGAATCGAACCGCCGCCGTAGCGTGATCCAGCATCTGCGCGCCGCCGTGGCCGCGACCCGCGCCGACAAAAAGGCGGGGATCGAAACCGACCCCGAAAAGGATCAATCCCCCTATCGCTCGGATCTGGCCGATGTCGTGCGCCCGCGCCGGCCCAGCCTTGATGCGGACAGCCCGCGCGCCCGGCCACCGCGCCTCGAAGAGGCCCGCCCCGCCCCGCTCAAGTTGGTGGCAGAGCAGCGGATCGACGTGGAAACCCCGCGAGAATCGATCATGCCGCGCCGGGTGTCCTCCAGCGATCTGCAGGCCGATCAGACCGAGACCGGCGACACCGGATTTGCCGATTTCGTCAAGCAGGCGGGCGCCACCTCGCTTCCTGATCTGCTCGAGGCGGCGGCGGCCTATCTGTCGGATGTCGAAGGCCGCCTGCAATTCTCGCGGCCGATGCTGATGGGCAAGCTGCGCGAAGTGGCTGGAAACGACTTCTCGCGCGAGGATGGATTGCGCAGCTTTGGCAAGCTGTTGCGCGATGGCAAACTGCAAAAGCTCAAGGGCGGGCGGTTCTCGGTGACCGACGAGACCGAATTTCGCACGCAAGAGGCTCGCAACGCAGGCTGATAGCCGCCCTGCGATACCTGGGGGGCGCCCGGTCGGGATCTGATCTCGCCGGGCGCTTTGCGTTTTGGGTCAGGGTCACGCCCCGTAAGGCAGCCAGACTGTCTTGATCCGGGTGGCCTGCTCCAGAAAATCGCGCGCCTCGCCCTGCGGCCCAAACCAGTCCCGCGCCCGAGCGTTGTTCACCCAGGTCCGCTTGAGGTTTGTGGCGCTATCGGTCTCGATCCGGCCTGACAGATCGGTCGAGGAAAAGCACCACAGCGCATCCAGATCGGCATGGCGGGCCAGCGTCGGCGCCAGATCGGCATGACACCCCGTCAACAGGTTCACCACACCGGCGGGGATGTCCGAGGTTTCGAGGATCTGCACAAACTCCAGCGCGGCCATGGGAAACGCCTCGGACGCCACCAGCACGGCGCGATTGCCCATCGCAAGGATGGGCCCGAGCACCGACACCAGCCCTAGAAGCGGCGCCTCGTCACTGCAGATCGCCCCGATCACGCCGACCGGCTCGCGCAGCGCCAAGGCCATGCTGGCCTGCGGCACATCCACAGCGCGCCCTGCGGCCTTGTCGGCCCATGCCGCCCAGGTGAACAGCCGCGAGATGCTGGTTTCCACCTCTGCGGTGCCGCGTGTCGTTCCTGTCAAGTCATTGACAAGGCTTGCAAAGTCATTGGCGCGGGCCGACAGGTTCTCGGCCATGAAATAAAGGATCTGCGCCCGGCCATGCCCGCTGCTGCGCGACCAGCCCGAAGCCGCCCGCGCCGCCTCGACCGCATTGCGACCATCCTTGCGCCCGGCCAAAGGGGCGTGGCCCAGCAGCCCGCCCGCGCCATCATGGACCGGACGGCTATAGCCGCCATCAGGGCGCATCTGCTTGCCCCCGATATACAGCTTGCCGGTCCGGTCGATCGTCGGATCGGGTGCCGCGCGGCTGTCCCCATTGCCGGGAAACGCCTCGATCGGGGTCAGTGCGACGCCAGAAACATTCGGTTGCGTATAGTCCAGAAACCCGTCCCATCCGCCCTCGCGGCCAAAGCCGCTTTCGCGGATGCCGCCAAAGGGTGCCGCCGCGTCGAACATGTTCGCGCCATTGACCCAGACCACACCGGCGTCAAGCCGCTGCGCCACATCCAGCGCCCGGCCGATGGTTTCCGACCAGACCGACGCGGCCAGCCCATAGCGCGTGTTATTCGCCAGCTGCACGGCCTCATCCACCGTGCGGAACGTGGTCGACACCAGAACCGGACCAAAGATCTCGTCTTGCATGAGGGGGTCCGACGGGGCCAGCCCGGTGATCAGCGTGGGCGCGTGATAACACCCCTCGGGCACCGCGCCGGGGCTGAACACCTCACCGCCGGACGCGGCGATCATGGCGGCCACGCGATCGCGCTGCACCGGGTGAATCATGGCGCCGATATCGGTATTCTTGTCCAACGGATCGCCGACGCGCAGCTTTTCCATACGCCTGCGTATCTTTTCGAGCAGCTGGTCAGCGACATTCTCCTGCACCAGCAGGCGGGACCCGGCGCAGCACACTTCACCCTGATTGAACCAGATGGCATCCACCAGCCCTTCGACCGCCGAATCCAGATCGGCATCGTCGAACACCAGATAGGCGGATTTCCCCCCCAATTCGAGTGACAGGGCCTTGCCGCTGCCTGCCGTCACCTCGCGGATGCGGCGGCCCGTGGCGGTCGATCCGGTGAAGGCGATCTTGTTGATACCGGGATGCGCGGTGATCAACGCGCCCACATCCGCGCCGCCGGTCACGATGTTGAGAACCCCCTTGGGCAATCCGGCCTGCTGACAGATATCGGCAAAGAGAAGCGCGCTCAACGATGTCCATTCCGCCGGTGTCAGAACCACGGTATTGCCCGCCGCCAGCGCCGGCGCAACCTTCCAGGCCAGCATGAGCAAAGGGAAATTCCACGGGATGATCTGCCCGCAGACACCGATCGGGGCACGCTCGGGGCAGTTGGCCTGCATCAGCTGCGCCAACCCGGCATGGTGATAGAAATGCCGCTGCGCCAATGGGATGTCGATGTCGCGCGCCTCGCGGATCGGCTTGCCGTTGTCCAGCGTTTCCAGCACCGCGAACAGCCGGGCGTGCTTCTGCAAGAGCCGCGCCAGCGCATAAAGATACCGCGCCCGCCCATGCCCGCCAAGCGCGGCCCAATCCGCCGATGCCCGCCGCGCGGCGGCAACCGCCGCATCCACATCCTGCGCGGTGGCGACCGTCAAACTCGCCAGAACCTCGCCTGTCGCGGGGGTGATGGCCTCAATCCCATTGCCCGGCTCGGTAAAGGCGCCGTCGATGAACAAACCAAATCGGTCGCCCTGATCGACCAGCCACGTCAGCGCCTCGGCGGCGCTTTCGGGCGCGTTTCCATACGGCATCGTCTGGTATAACTCCCTGACCGTCATCCGCGTCTCGCTCCCGGTGGTGCGCCGGGGTCGTGTCTAGGCCAGCCCATGCCGCCACCCCGCCGAATAGGCCCCTGTCACATGATGCTCCAACTGGCGTTCGATATCGCCCAGCAGGGACGATGCGCCAAAGCGGAACAGGTCCGGCTCCAGCCATCTGTCGCCCAGGTCCTCCTTGACCATCACCAGCCAGGTGATCGCATCCTTGGCTTTTGAAATCCCGCCTGCCGGTTTCATGCCGACACGTTGCCCGGTGCGCTCGTGAAAGGCCCGGATGCAGCGTAGCATCACCAGCCCCACGGGCAGCGTGGCATTGACGGGCTCTTTCCCGGTGGAGGTCTTGATGAAATCCGCCCCCGCCATCATCGCCACCAGCGCGGCGCGCGCGACCTGACCCAGATCGCCCAGCTCTCCGGTTGCGAGGATCGCTTTCATATGTGCCGCGCCACAGGCCGCGCGGAACAGGCGCAACTCGTCATAGAGCGCCTCCCAGTTCCCCTCCAGCACATGCCGGCGTGATATCACGATGTCGATCTCCTGCGCCCCGGCGGCGACGCTATCCTCGATCTCGGCCACCCGCAGGCGCAACGGCGACAGCCCCGCAGGAAACCCGGTCGAAACCGCCGCAACCGGAATGCCCGACCCTTCCAGCGCCTCCAGCGCCGGGCCGATCATCTCGTGATAGACACAGACCGCGCCCACCTGCAGCCCCTCCATGCCAAGCGCTTGCAGCAGATCGGCGCGCACCGGGTGGCGGGCCTTGGCGCACAGCCTGCGCACCCGCGCGGCTGTGTCGTCGCCCGACAATGTCGTCAGGTCCATGCAGGCCACCGCCTTGCACAGCCATGCGGCCTGATGCGGGCCTTTGACGCTGCGTCGTGCGGGAAGGGTGGCCGCGCGCCTGTCTATCGCCGCGCGATTGACCCGGATCGACCGCACCCAGCCCAAATCCAGCGCGCAGCCCGCGTTTCGCGGCGTGATCGCCTGTGGCGCGGGCGTGGTGTGATCCTGTCCGAGGGTCTTCATGAGTCGTCCGGAAAAACGGGGATGAGGCGCCAGCGTTACACGGCGCCAGGGGCTTGGCAAGCTCAGTGGATCGCAAATCTGCAAATGAGAATAATTCGCAAGTGCATTGACACACGCCAGGGTCCGCCTCATATTCTCCCCCAAGGGATCGTAGGGAACATGACTGCCATGACAAACATGACACGCCGCCATGTGATCGGGGCCTCCGCCACGGCCCTGGCCTTTGCCGCGCTGCCGGGGCAGGCTGGGACAGCGCCGCTTTCGGTTGTGGCCACCACCGGCATGATCGCGGACGCCGCGCGCAATGTGGGCGGCGATCTGGTGACGGTTCAGTCCTTGATGGGACCGGGCGTTGATCCGCACGCCTACCGCCAGACCCGCAGCGATATCGTCGCCCTCACCCGTGCCGACGCGGTGCTGTGGCATGGGCTCTACCTCGAGGCGCAGATGGAGGATATCCTGCACAAGCTTTCCGCCCGTGGCACCGTGACCGCCGTCGGCGAAGCCGTGCCTCAGGACGTGCTGATCGCGCATGAGGATTACCAGGGCAAGTTCGATCCGCATCTCTGGATGGTCCCCGAACTCTGGGCGCATGTGGTGATCGGCGTGCGCGATGCGCTCACCGCCGCCGCCCCGGATCAGTCCGCCACGTTCGACGCCAATGCGCAGGCGCATCTGATCCAGATCGCTCGGCTTGGTACCTATGCGCGCGACGTGCTGAACACGGTGCCCGATCCCTCGCGCGTTCTTCTGACCGCGCATGACGCCTTTGGCTATTTCGGACGCGCCTACGGGTTCGAGGTGATCGGCATTCAGGGCATCTCGACCGAATCCGAGGCCGGGCTGAACCGCATCGGCACGCTGGTCGACCTGCTGGTCAGCCGCGATATCCGCGCGGTGTTCGTCGAAACCTCGGTCTCGGACCGCAACATGCGCGCCCTGATCGAAGGCGCCGCCGCGCGTGGCCACGCGGTGGCGATCGGCGGCGAATTGTTCTCGGATGCGATGGGACCGCCTGACACCTACGAAGGCACCTATCTGGGCATGATCGACCACAACGCCACCACCATCGCCACGGCGCTTGGCGGCACCGCGCCGGCGCGCGGTATGGATGGCAAACTCAGCGCGGGGCTCTGAACGATGCAGCTTGAACTCGCCCGTCTCCACGGGCAGGCCCCGGGCGCCGCCACGCTGCAGGACAGCCCCCTCGCGATCCGCGGGCTGACCGTCTCCTATGGCGAAAAACCGGCGGTCTTTTCGGTCGATGCCACCTTCCGGGCAGGCTCCATGACCGCGATCATCGGCCCGAATGGCGCGGGAAAATCCACGCTGCTCAAATCCGCCCTCGGCATCGTCACCCCGGTGTCGGGTCAGGTGACATGCTGGGGCCTCCCGCTCGAACGCCAACGCCACCGCATCGCCTATGTGCCACAGCGCGCAAGCGTCGACTGGGATTTCCCGACCCGTGTGCTGGATGTCGTTCTGATGGGGCTCTACCGCGATCTGGGGCTTTTGGGCCGGATCCGCACGCGGCATCTGGAAAAGGCCATGTCCTGCCTCTCGCGTGTGGGCATGGAGGGCTTCGCCGACCGCCAGATCGGTCAACTCTCCGGCGGGCAGCAACAGCGGGTCTTCCTCGCCCGCGCCCTTGCCCAGAATGCCGATCTCTACCTCCTCGACGAGCCGCTCGCCGGGGTCGACGCCGCGACCGAAAAAGCCATCATCTCGGTCCTGAAGGACCTCAAGGCATCCGGCTGCACGGTGATCGCCGTGCATCACGATCTGGCCACCGTGACCGAATATTTCGATCACGCCTTCCTGATCAACACCACCGCCATCGCCTCCGGCCCCGTCTCCGAAGCCTTCACCGCAGAGACCCTGAACCGGGCCTATGGCGGGCGGCTCGCGCAGGCCCCAACCGGCCCCATCGCATGATCACCCGCATCGCCCCCCATCGCGCCGGGCCTTGGTTCTTCTGGCCCGAAATATCCCGGGGAGCGCGAGGGGCTGGCCCCTCGCTCCGCCGCGGGCCTCGCTGCGCCCCATGCTGATCGATGCGCTGACCCTGCAACTGGGCTACAACGCAAGCCTGGTGGCGATCGGCGCGGGGCTGCTCGGCATTGCCGCCGGGGCCACCGGCACGTTTCTCTTTCTGGGCAAGCGGGCGCTGGTCAGCGACGCGGTCAGCCATGCGACCCTGCCCGGTGTGGGCCTTGCCTTCATCGCGATGGTCAGCCTCGGGGGCGATGGGCGCTACCTGCCCGGGCTTTTGGCGGGATCGGCGGTCTCGGCATGGCTGGGGCTTCTGTGCGTCAGTTGGCTCACGCGCCGCACCCGGCTGAGTGCGGACGCCGCCATCGGGGCGGTGCTGTCAGTGTTCTTCGGCGCGGGCGTGGTGCTGCTGACGGTGATCCAGTCGATGACCAGCGGGCGGCAGGCGGGGCTCGAATCCTTCCTGCTTGGCTCGACCGCCGGAATGCTGTGGTCGGATGCCCTGCTGATCGCGCTGGGCGGAGCATCGGTGCTGGCGGCGGTCCTCGTGCTGCGCCGGCCCATGGCGTTTGTGGCGTTCGACGCGGATTTCGCCACGGCGCAGGGGATGAATGTCAAGCGGATCGAACTGGCGATGATGGGGCTGGCCATGGCGATCACCGTGGTGGGCCTCAAGATGGTCGGGTTGATCCTGATCGTCGCGCTGCTCATCATCCCGCCGGTGGCGGCGCGCTTCTGGTCCGAGAGGGTGGATCACGTGGTGCTTCTGGCCGGGGCGTTCGGCGGGCTGTCGGGCTATGCCGGTGCGGCCCTTTCGGCGACGGCGCCCGACCTGCCCACCGGGCCGATCATCGTGCTGGTCGCCTTTGGGCTGTTCGCGGTATCGCTTCTGGCGGCCCCGGGCCGTGGGGTTCTGGCGGCCCTGCTGCGCCATCGCAGGTTTCAGACGCGGGTGCATCTGCGGCAGGGGCTTCTGGCGCTGGCCCAGGGTCAGCCGATCTATGAACGCCTGACGCTGCGCCTGATGCGGCGCGCGGGCTATGTGCGCGCCGACGGCGTCGCGACCGAGGCGGGCCGCGCGCAGGCCACCCGCGCCGCACTCGACGAACGCCGCTG
>JALQUE010000093.1 GCA_023260815.1 Roseovarius sp. | reverse complement strand
TCACTGCCGCCGATGCCGCCCGCGACCACGCCCGCCGCAACGGCCGAGGCCGCCAGGCCCGCGGCGCCTGCGCCCGCGCCACCCAGAAGGCCCGCACCGCCCAGAAGGCCAGCGCCGAGCATCGAGACGGTTTCCTCGCCCGCCTCGCCGGCCGGCATGATGATTTCGGCGCTGTCGAGAAAGATCAGGTCTTCCGAAGGGCTCCATTTGCCCCACATCTCGGTCGGGCCATACTGCGCATAAAGAGCGCCCTGCTTTCCTTCGATCAGGGTGACTTCGTTAAGATAGCCATCCGCGCTGATGAAAAGACGCGACTGGGGCACGCCGGCCGAGTTGAAATATCCATCAAGCAGGATGACGCGGCCATCCGCCAATGTCATCTCGAGCGCGGAGCCGTGACGACGATAAGCTTCTACCTCGAACTGTCTGAGATTGAAGGAAATTTCCTGATCGTTGCCGACCGGAATAATCGTGACGTCGTTGCCAATTGCAACTGCATCACGAACCAAGTCGCCCGCATTGGAGCGAGTCACATACTCGATACTCATAACTACACCACTCTACCTCAAGTGAAGCCCCATCTTGCCGTGGGGTCTATCGTCTATCTAAAGTGTCTACTATTTTCCTTGCTCAACTTCTAGTGTTTTTTTGGAATGACCCACAAAATCGGTCGCTGGCAGCCAGATGTCGTAGGCCGTGACGACGATTTTACGCGCCGCCGGTACAGGGCTTTTCGCGGGGCCGCGAGCGGGCGGGTCACCTGTGCGGCAAGGATGCCGCCGAAGCGTGCAACGCCCTTTTTCAAAAGATCGAAACACCAGTTTTGGGTTGACGCAAAGCAAGCATGGCAACACAGTCGCGCAGGTTTCCCGACATTTCCACGAGGACGATGTGACGACTCAATTCTCTGATACCGTTGCGCTTCTGGGCGATCTGATCGCCTTTCCCACCGTCTCGGAGTTCAGCAATCTGGACATGATCGCCTATCTGGCGCATCGGTTGGAAAGCGAAGGCGCGAAGGTGGATATCTTCCATGACGCAATCGGACATAAAGCCAATCTTTTCGCGACGATAGGCCCCGAAGTTGATGGGGGCATCGTGTTGTCGGGCCATTCGGACGTTGTGCCGGTGGACGAGCAGGACTGGGCCAGCTACCCGTTCGAGATGACCGAGCATGAAGGTCTGCTCTATGGGCGGGGGGCCTGCGACATGAAGGGGTTCATCGCGGCGGCGGTGGCCATGGCACCCTACTTTGCCGAGCGGGTCAGGGACCGGCCGATCCATTTCGCCTTCACCTATGACGAAGAGGTCGGATGCCTTGGCGGGCAGGCTCTGGTGGAAAGCCTCAAGCAGCGCGGCATCCGCCCCGGTGTGGCGATCATCGGCGAGCCGACCTCGATGCGGATCATCGAAGGGCACAAGGGCTGTTATGAATATACCACGCATTTTCATGGGCTTGCGGGTCACGGCTCATCCCCGGATCGGGGCGTCAACGCGGTGGAATACGCGGTCCGCTATGTCAGCCGCCTGCTGGAACTGAAGGACGAATTGCGCACAAGGGCGCCGGCGACCAGCCGGTTCGACCCGCCCTGGACGACGATCAACACCGGCAGTCTGTCGGGCGGCGTGGCGCATAACGTGATTGCGTCGATCGCCAAGCTGGAATGGGAAATGCGGCCCGTGCAGGCCGAAGACGCGCAATATGTGAAAGATACCCTGCGCGACTATTGCAACGATGTGTTGCTTCCGGCGATGCGCGCGGTGTGTCCCGATGCGTCGATCAGCACCGAGGTGATCGGTGAGGTGGAGGGGCTGGAACCCGCAGATGTCAATGAAGCCAAGGACATACTGATGGAACTTACCGGAGCGAACACCGCCGATCTGGTGCCCTTCGGGACCGAGGCGGGGCTGTTTCAGAGCTATGGGATGTCGGCGGTGGTCTGTGGGCCGGGGTCGATCGAGCAGGCCCACAAGCCGGATGAATATGTGTCGCTGGACCAGTTGCAGCAATGCGTCGATATGCTGGGCCGGTTGGGAGACAAGCTGGCGGCGTAATGTGCCGCCAGATCAAGGGCTTGGCGTCAGTCTTTCACAAAGGTGAGGTAATGGGGCCTGCGGCCTTCGCGCAGGGCCTTTTCTTCGTAACGTGTTGAAATCCAATCATTCCACGGCTCCCGCCAATCGGCGGGCCGGTCTGCAAGCCATGTGAAGCCATGGCGCGGCACCTGTTCGAGTGTCTGGCGCACATAGTCGGGAATATCCGTGGCGACACGGAAAATAGCCCCTGATTTCAGAACCTTGGACAGAGGATCGAGATATCCGGGCGTCACGAAACGGCGCCTGTGGTGGCGCTTTTTCGGCCAGGGATCAGGATAGAGCAGAAAGGCGCGGGAGATGGAGTTTTCGGGCAGAACATCGAACATATCGCGGACATCACCGGGGTGAACCGCTATATTTTGTGCCTCGCTATCGCGGATCTTGCCCAGAAGCATGGCCACGCCGTTGATATAAGGCTCGCAGCCGATCAAACCGACTTCGGGATTGTGGACGGCCTGATGCACCATGTGTTCACCACCGCCGAATCCGATCTCGAGCCAGATATCGCGATCACCGAAAAGGGATTTCAGATCAAGGGGTTCGCGGTCGGGGTTCACGTCCCAATCGACAGCGCCGGGCGAAAGTTTCGCAAGGTCCTGATCAAGGTAGGTCTGCTGCGACGGGCGCAGGCCCTTGCCCTTGAATCGGCCATAGAAATTGCGCCACGGGGCGCCGGAGGGGTGTTTTTCGGTGCTCATGGGCGTCAGATGCACCAGATCGGGGGCGGGCTGCAAGCCCCCCCTGCCGGATCGGGCGATGTGTACGGTTGGTACGAAACCTACGCGCGTTTGGGACGGACCGAGGGGGAAAGCACCGGAGTTGTGTCCATGTTGTACACAACTCCGGGTTTTTGGGCCGCGTGCCAGACCGGATCAGACGGCGTTTTTCAGCGCGTCGACCAGATCGGTTTTTTCCCAGCTGAAGCCCCCGTCGCCATCCGGCTCGCGCCCGAAATGGCCATAGGCGGCGGTGCGCTGGTAGATCGGCTTGTTCAGCTCCAGCTTGTCGCGGATGCCGCGCGGGGTCAGATCCATGACCTTGGCGATAGCCTCTTCGATCTTGGCGGGCGGCACGTCGCCGGTGCCGTGCGTGTCCACGTAGATCGACAGCGGACGCGCCACGCCGATCGCATAGGACAGCTGCAGGGTGCAGCGTTCGGCCATGCCGGCGGCAACCACGTTCTTGGCAAGGTAGCGCGCGGCATAGGCAGCCGAGCGGTCCACCTTGGTCGGATCCTTGCCGGAAAACGCGCCGCCGCCATGCGGTGCGGCACCGCCATAGGTGTCGACGATGATCTTGCGGCCGGTCAGGCCGGCGTCCCCGTCGGGGCCGCCAATCACGAAGGTGCCGGTCGGGTTGACCCACCATTCGGTGCGGGCGGTGATCCATTCGGCGGGCAGAACCTCGCGGATGTAGGGCTCGACGATGGCGCGGATATCATCGCTGGTCTGGTTTTCGCTTTCGTGCTGGGTCGACAGCACGATCTGCATGACTTCGACCGGCTTGCCGTTTTCATAGCGCAGCGACAGCTGGCTTTTGGCATCGGGGCGCAGCGACGGTTCGACGCCGGATTTGCGCACCTCGGCCAGACGGCGCAGGATCGCGTGGCTGAACTGGATCGGGGCGGGCATGAGCGCGTCGGTTTCGTTGGTGGCGTAGCCGAACATGATGCCCTGATCGCCTGCGCCTTCGTCACCGCGTTCGCCGGTCACGCCTTGGGCGATATGGGCGGATTGCTCGTGCAGGAGGTTGGTGATTTCGCAGGTTTCCCAGTGGAACTTGTCCTGCTCGTAGCCGATGTCCCGGATGCAAGCCCGAGCGATATCGTCGATCCGGTCCATGTAGACGCGCAGGCGGTCCTGATCCTGAAGTCCGACCTCGCCGCCGATGACGACGCGGTTGGTGGTGGCGAAGGTTTCCGCGGCCACGCGGGCGTTGGGTTCCTCGGCCAGAAAAGCATCGAGGATGGCGTCCGAAATCCGGTCACAGACCTTATCGGGATGCCCCTCCGAAACGGATTCGGAGGTGAAGATGTAATTATCACGGGACATGTTGAAAGTGCTCCATTGTGTGTCAGCCGTCACGCCAGGAAGCCGTTGTGACGGATTATGAGTGGTTAAGCGGGCTGTGCAGGGGCGTCAATCGCTATCTGGACGTCGCGCAAACCTGTTGCGCAGGAATGACAGGGCCAACAGAAGCAGGGCCAGAGCGACCGCAGGGCCATCGCCGATCCGGGCATACATGGTGGGGGGCAAGGGCGGCGGCAAGGGCGCATCAAGCCAGCCCGCCTGCCCCAACGGAATCGCGGCGGTGACACGGCCTGCCGCATCGATCATCGCCGAGACGCCGGTATTGGCGACGCGGATCATCGGCAGGCCCTGTTCGGCGCTGCGCAGGCGGGCCTGGGCCAGATGTTGATAGGGGCCGGAGCGGGTGCCGAACCACGCATCATTGGTAATCAGGAGCAGCATGTCGGGCCGGCTGGGCGCTGCGCGCACGTCCTGGGGGAACACGCCTTCGTAGCAGATCAGCGGCAGGGCCAGGCCCAGATCGCCCAGCCCGATCACCTGGGCGCCCGGCCCCGACGAATAGCCGTTGCCGGCCTGCGCGGAAAACGCGGTGATCCCGAAGCGGCCGAAAAAATCGCCGAAGGGGATGTATTCGCCGAAGGGCACCAAATGGTGCTTGTCGTAAAGGGCGGCCACCTTGCCCGAGGTATCGAGCATCACCAGGGAATTGAAATATCGCAGGCCTTGGGTGCGTTGCACTCCGAGGATGACGGGCGTGCCGCCTGCGGCGGAGGAGATCGCGTCGAAGGCGGGTTGAGCGCGGTCGAGCAGCACCGGGATCGCGGTTTCGGGCCAGACGATCAGATCGGGGCGGGAGGTGGGCGCGGTTTGGGCTGTTTGCTGAGCCGGTTGCTGGGCCGGTTGCCGGGCTGGTTCGGAGGTGAAGGCGATCTGACGCTCGAAGAAGGTGCGGGTATGGTCGGGGTGCCATTTGAGATGCTGGGCGGCATTGGGCTGAACAAGCCGGATGACCGGCGCCTCGGAGGGGACGACAGGCGCAGGCGTCAGGGCGGCCCCTGCCCCATGCAGGGCCGCGATGATCGCAAGGGCGAGCAAGGCAGGCAGGCGCGGGCCGGTGAGCGCCCCCCAGAGAGCGGCCGCCGCCGACAGCGTGATCGCCGTCAGCATCAAGGCCCCGCCCCATGAGGCCCAGAAAAGCCAGCCGGTGTCGATCAGGACATGGCCCGTCTGCGCCCAGGGAAAGCCGGTAAAGAGATAGGTGCGGCCCGCCTCGACCAGCACAAGGGCCGCGACCCAAGCGACTGCCCCACCGCCTGCCGCGCGCCCTACCGCACCGCCTGCCCTACCGCCTGCCCCACCGCTTGCCGCACGCGCCAGAGCAAAGCCCGCAGCCCAGAAAAGCCCCAGCCCCGCCGAGAGGCCCACCAGCGCAAACGGCGCCATCCAGCCGTGGCGCGCGACATCCACGAGAAACGGCTCGACGATCCAGTTGAGCGACAGCATGAAATAACCGGTGCCCGCGGCCCAGCCCAGCCACAGCGCGCGGCGCCATGTGGCGGCGCGGGTGAAGAGCGCGAACAGCATGGCGAGGGCCACCACGGTCAGCGGCCACAGCCCCCAGGGCGCCTGCCCCAGCCCGGCCAACGCACCGAGCAGCGCGCAGAGGATCAGACGGTTGCGCGGACGCAGACCGGCGGCCCATGCCGCGATGCCCTGCGGGCCGGTGTCAGGCATCCTTGTGGTCGGGAAGGCGCACACGCAGGCGTTTGATGCGGCGGGGATCGGCCTCGATCACCTCGATGGAGGCGCCGGAGGGATGTTCCACCACCTCGCCGCGCACCGGGACACGGCCCAGAAGCATGAAGACGAGACCGCCAAGGGTGTCGATCTCTTCCTCGTCCACCTCTTCGGCGTCGGTCAGCGACAGGCCGGTTTCGGCCTCGAACTCGTCCAGCGGGGTCTTGGCGATGGCCAGATAGCTGCCGGGGCTTTCGCGGACGAAATACCGATCCTCGTCGACATCGTGTTCATCCTCGATCTCGCCGACGACCTGTTCGATCAGGTCTTCGATCGTCACGAGACCGTCGACGCCGCCATATTCGTCGATCACCAGCGCCATGTGGCGGCGGTCGCTCTGCATTTTC
>JALQUE010000050.1 GCA_023260815.1 Roseovarius sp. | reverse complement strand
CGATCATCGCCCCCGCCAGCGTCACCGTGAACGCAGCCCAGGTGAACCCGTCCGTGACGATCAACAGCGCCGGGGAATAGACGAAGACGAACGGCACCAGCGCCTTTGCGATGCCCAGCCGGAACGCGGTGTTTCCGGTCTTGAACGGGTTGGCCCCCGCGATCCCCGCCGCCGCATAGGCCGCCAAGGCCACAGGGGGCGTGATATCGGCCAGAACGCCGTAGTAGAACACGAAGAAATGCGCGACGATCGGCTCGACCTCCAGCAGGCCAAGCGCCGGGGCGGCGACCGCGACAAGGATGATATAGGTGGCCGTGGTCGGGATGCCCGCCCCCATGATGATACAGGCCACCGCGATCAGGATCAGCGAAAAGAACAGCGTCCACTGACCGATGCTGAACAGGCTCAGCGGCCAGATACCCCCGGCCACATTGCCGATATCCGTCGCCGTCTGCACCACGACATAGCCCAACCGGAACCCCACGCCGGTCAGGGTCACCACACCCACAACGATGCCCACGGTCGCCGCCGCGGCGCCCACCGCCAGCGTGTTGCGCGCACCATCCGCCAGCGCCACCCACAGATCGCGCAGGGTCAGCCGGTTGACCGGATTCAGAAAGCCGATCACCACGCAGGCGATGATGCCGTAGACCGCCGCAAAATCCGGGGTCTTGCCGCTCATGATCATGTAGACCAGCACGAAAAGCGGAATGACCGACAGCCAGTGCTGGCGCAGCACGATACCCATCTTGGGCAGCTCATCGGCCCGCAACCCCCGCAGACCCAGCTTGCGGGCTTCCAGATGCACCATGATGAAGATGCCGAAATAATGCAGCAAGGCCGGGAACAGCGCCGCCGCCAGAACATCGCGCAGCGGAATTTCCAGATATTCCACCATGATGAAGGCCGCCGCCCCCAGAATGGGCGGCGTGATCTGCCCGCCGGTGGACGAGGTCGCCTCGACCGCGCCCGAAAAATGCGGCGGATATCCCACCTTTTTCATCGCCGGAATGGTCAGCGCGCCGGTCGTCACCGTGTTGGCGATGCTCGACCCGGATATGGTGCCCATGAAGGCCGACGAAAAGATCGCCACCTTGGCCGGCCCGCCCGCATAGCGCCCCGCCACCACCATGGCCAGATCGATGAACAGCTGCCCCAGCCCGATCCGCGTGGCCAGCACCCCGAACAGGATGAACAGGAACACATATTGCGCCATCACCCCGATCGCGATGCCGTAGATCCCCTGATTGGTCATATAGAGGTGGTTGATCAACCCTTCCCAGGCCACACCCCCATGCTTCAGCGCCCCCGGCGCCCACGGCCCGAAAAGCGCGAAGGCCACAAAGACCAGCGCGATCAGTGGCAGCGTCGACCCCACCGAACGCCGCGTCGCCTCGAGTGTCAGCAGCAACAGGGCTGTGCCCATGACGACATCGAAGGATGACGGGTTGCCGACGCGCACCGACACGATCTCGGGCGGCAGCAGCGGCAGATACAGCGACGCCCCGACCGCCAGACAAGCCAGCACGATATCCACAATGGGAACCCCGTTGATCCTGTACCACGCGGGCTTGGGCAGCTCGGTGCTCAGCGATCTGCGCCAGGCGAACAGCAAGAACACCAGCCCCAGCACGAATGACAGATGTATGCCGCGATGCAACAACTCGCGCACAAGGGCAAAGCCCGAGGCGTAGAAATGATAGACCGACATCGCCACCAGCAGCGCACTGATGCCAAATCCGATCATCTTCCCGGTGGGCCGAAAGGCCAGTTCGGGATCGAACTTGCGTTCGATCTCGTGAAGTTCGTCGGGTGTCAGCTCGTGATCGGGATCATACTGAGACATGGTCGGGTCCACACAGGCCTGAACGTATCAGGACGTTACAAGAAGAAAACCCGGCCGCCCTCTGGCGACCGGGTCGGGACGGTGCCGCATATCGGCTTAGTCCAGCAGGCCAGCCTCACGATAGAAGCGCTCGGCGCCTGCGTGCAGCGGAACGCCGACACCGCTCAGCGCGGTATCGGGCGTGATCGTCTTGCCCTTGGCGTGGCCGACATCCAGCAGCTTGCGCGAGTTGTCGTTCCACAGCGCCTTGGTGATCTGGTAGATCAGCTCGTCATCCTCGGCAGCCGAGGTGAACCACTGCGCACCGACCGCCACGGTCGAAGTTGCCTCGACACCCTCATAGGTGCCGGCGGGGATCTCGCTCTGGGCGAAGAAGCCGTATTTGTCGGTCAGCGCCTTGGCGGCCTCTCCGGCGATCGGAACCAGCTTGATATCTTCCGCCGAGGCCAGCTCGACCAGCGATCCCGTCGGATATCCCGCCACCACGAAGAAGGCGTCGATCCGCCCGTTGCGCAGCGCATCCGATGCCGCATTGCCCTTCAGCGCCTCGGCTGTCACGTCATCGACGCCCAGACCGTTGGCTTCCATGATCAGCAGCGCATCGACATAAGTGCCCGATCCAGGCTCATCCAGCGACACGCGCTTGCCCGCCAGATCGGCGACGCTGTCGATCCCGCTGTCGGCCTTTGCGACAAGGTGGATATGCTCTTCGAACAGCGCCGCGATGGTGCGCAGGTTCTCGGCGGGGGGCTGGCCCTCCATCGTGCCGGTGCCGGTATAGGCCCAATAGGCCACGTCCGACTGGGCAAAGCCCGAATTGCGCAAGCCCGAAACGATGGCGTTGATATTGTCGACCGACCCGCGCGACGACACCGCCGACGCGATCAGACCGTCCACGCCACAGCTGCCCCCCTCTTCGCAGGGGCGCGATCCGGGCGGTTTCGAGATGGCATTGGCGATCACGCCACCGACCGGATAGTAGGTATAGGCAGTTCCACCCGTACCGATGGTGAAGAACTTCAAATCTTGCGCGACAGATGCGCCTGCCACACCAAGGCTCAGTACGGCCCCTGCTGCAAGCGTTCTTGCGAATTTTACCATAGTGTTCACTGGGTTCTCCCTGAAGTTTTGTGAAACATCGTGCACTACCCTAACGGGCTGCTCCTTGAGTGACAACGCACCCCTTTGCGCCTTTTGCCCTGCGCATGTCATGCAACAGGCGCCTCATTCCCTCGACTGCAACCCCCATCGCTGCGCAACCCGCGCGGTCACGCCGATGATCGAACTCGCAAACGGCAGGATGATGAAAATCCGCACCACGTGAAACGCCGTGACCACCGCCAGACCATCCTCGAGGATCTTCGCGGTCAGGGCCATTTCGGTCACGCTGCCGGGCGCGGTGGACAGCAGCATGACCTGCCATTTCTGATCCGTGATCCATGTCAGCGCCCCGCCCATGGCCACGCAAAGCGCAATCAGCAGCAACGACGCGAGGATGGCCCCGGGAATGAAGCCGCGCGCGTGCCGCACCAGATCGCGGTCGAACACGGCCCCCAGCCAGACGCCCAGAAACACCTGCGCCAGCACCAGCACAGGATAGGGATACGCGGTGATCGGCAGGCTGAACGCCGCCGCCAGCGCCGCCCCGCCAAGCGATCCCACGAAAAACGGATTGGCCAGCCGCACCGCACGCGCGGCAAAGGCCCCCGCCACGCCTGCAATGGCCAGCAGCACAGCCCCCGATGGCGTCCACTCCATCCGGCTCAGCGCCGCGACCGGGTCTTTCACCGTCCCGTCCAGCGCCACAATGGCGGGCGGGATCAGCAGCACCAGCAACATGATCCGCAGCGTCTGCGCAAAGACCACAGGGCCGGGCCGCACATTGTGCTTGACCGCCAGCGTCGCGCTTTCCACCGGCCCCATCGGGATCGACGCCAGAACGGCGGTGATGATATCCGCCCGCGTGATCCGCATCAGGAACGCCGCCACGACAAAGCCCAGCCCGATGGTCAGGATCGCCGCCCCCACCATCGGAATGAGCAGCGACACCATCGCCCCCACCGCCTCGGGCGTAAAGGACAACCCCACCGAGGTCGCGACAAGAACCTGCCCGATCTGCCGTGTCTGCCCCGGCACCGGCAACGGGCGCTCCAGCATCCGCACGGTCGAGGCAAAGACCATCGCCCCGATCATCCACGGCAGCGGAAACTGCAACCAATGCGCCACCAGACCGAACAGCAGCGCCCCCGCGTAGATCGCCGCCAGCTGCACAAGGCGCTTGACGGACCATTCGGGTGTCATGACGCTCATCTGCCGGTCACCTCAGGATCGCGGCACAAGGCGCGGGCAGATCACACCACCCGGCCCGTCCCCAATCCTCAGCGCGCCTGTCACCGTGGGCACTCCCCCTCGCCGACATCCCAGAACAGCCCCGCCATCAGCCGCAGCGCATCCCGGCAAACCGGCTTGAGAACATGCTCGTCCGGCGCATGTTGCGAACAGCCGCGATAGGAATGCGGCACCCAGACAGTGGGCAGACCCAGAATATCCGCAAACGCATCATTGGGCAGCGATCCTGCCAGATTGGGCAGGATATGCGGCGCCTGACCGGCCGTCTTTTCCAGCGAGGCCGCGACGAACCTGACCCACGGATGATCCGGCGCCAGCCGCGTGGCGCGGAAAAAGCCGCGCTCATGCGGGACGATCTGCACCTTCTGGAAGCCCTGTGCATCCAGATGACGGCGCAGCGCGGGCACGATATCTTCGGGCTCGGTGCCCACCACATAGCGCAGCTGGCACGTGGCGCGCGCATGGGCCGAGATCGCGTTGACCGGCGCCTCGGGCACACCGCTTTTCATGGCCAGCACCGCGAAACTGTTCCAGCCATAGGCGCGCTCGGTCGGGGTCAGGCTTTCCTCGCCCCAATCCTCGTCGATCGACGGGCCATCGCCACCGGCGATCGGCAGACCGTGCAACGCCGCGCGCACGTCATCGGTCAGGCTGTCGGGACGCCATTCGGGGATGCGGATCTGGCCGCGCGGATCGGTGATCGTGGACAGCGCCTGCGCCAGGATCATCGCCGGGTCCGCCAACAGCCCGCCCCAATTGCCCGAATGATGCGCGCCCTCGCGCAGATCCACCACCAGATCAAAGGTCACCCCCCCGCGCGACCCCATGAACATCGTGGGGGTCTCGGGCTGAAGGCGCGGCCCGTCCGAGGCGATCAGCACATCCGCCGACAACGCCGCCTTGTGCGCCTCGAAAAACTCCGCCAGCCCCGGAGAGCCGGTCTCTTCCCCGGTCTCGATCACCATGCGGCAGTTGAACCCAAGCTGCCCGCGCGTCTGCAACACCGCATCCAGCGCCGCGATATTGATCAGATGCTGCCCCTTGTTGTCCGCGCTGCCCCGACCATACAGCCGCTCGCCCTCTTCGATCAGGCGGAAGGGATGCAGCCCCTCGCGCCACTGATCGGTCTGGGCGCGGATCACATCGCCGTGCCCATAGCTCAGGACCGTCGGCAGATCGTCGCCCTCGTGACGCTCGGCCACAAGGATCGGGCCTGCGCCCTGCACCGGGTTGGGATGCACCTCGCAGGTGAAGCCCATGCCGGTCAGCCGGTCGGTCATCGCCTGCTCAAGATAGCGCGTCAGCTCTGCCGCTTGCGCGGGGTTCTGGCTTTCGGTCTCATAGGCGACAAGATCGGCCAGTTCGGCCTGGAACCGGCCCTCATCGAAATAACTGGAGACGGTCTCGATTGCGGAAATGCGTGTCATTGTGTCCCTGTCAGGTTGTCTTCGCAAATGGCGTCGCCCCAGGGCGACATGATCTCGGTGCAGCCGCTGTTCACGCCTGCGGTGCGCATCACGCCCGCCGGACAGGCGAACGCATAGGGAAACGGGCTGCGGTGGGTGGTAACCACGGGATGATCGGCGGCAAGCGCCTCGATCACAGGGGCCGGCAACATGTCATCGGCAACAATCGCCTGCCCGCCCGACACATCGATGCGCGGCTGGTGAAAGGCTTGCCCCACATCCATCCCGAAATCGACGACGAAAGACGTCATCTGCGCCATCGCCGACACGATCTTGCGGCCCCCCGACGCACCAAAGGCAAAGCGCGTATCGCCGCTTTCGCCAAGGATCGGGCAGACATTCATCAGGCACCGTTTGCCTGCGCCAAGCGAATTGGGCCGCCCCTGCACCGGATCGAACCACATGATCCCGTTGTTCATCAGCAATCCCGTCGAGGGCGACACGACCCGCGACCCGAAAATCGACAAGAGCGTCTGCGTCTGCGAGACCATGTTTCCGTGCCGGTCGACCACCGAAAAATGCGTGGTGCAGCCCGGATGAGTCTCGGCCTCGCCGGTGTCGCCCATGCTCTGCAGGCGTTCGGCATAGGCATCATGCAACCCGCCCGACGTGGCGCGGAACGACGTGGCATCCGGGGCGTGGCCGAACCCGGTCCGCGCCATCGCCTCCAGCGCATGTCTGAAGGTCGGCCCCGCCGTCAGACCCGGCACCGCATGAAGCTGCGCGCCGCGATACCCGAAACTCAGCGCATCGCTGAACCGCGCGCGATAGCCGCGCAGATCCTCGTGGCTCAGGCTGCCGCCCTTCGCCTGCATGTCCGCCGCAAGTGCCGCGCCCAGATCCCCGTCGTAAAACGCCCGCGCCCCGTCACGCGCCAGCAGGTCCAGACTGTCGGCCATGCGCGACTGGTCCAGCCGCTGTTCGGCCAGCGCCGTCCAGCCGCTGATCTTGGGCCATTGCCCGTCCTCCAGAAACAGCGCCGCCGCATCGGCGTCCTTGGCCAGCTCCCGCGTGGTCGAGGCGATGATCAGCGCGGCATACCAATCCACCAACAGACCCTCTCGGGCAAACCCGATGGCAGGCGCCAGCAGATCGGCCCAGGGCATCTTGCCGTACCGCTGATGCATCTGGCCCATGCCGTCCACAACGCCCGGCACAGCCACGGCCGTGGCGCCCTGCACGTTGCGATTGTCCACCACCTCTTCCCAGGGGAACAGATCCCCGGCAAGCCCCTTGCCGCTCAGGGGATACTCCGCCGGGTCAAGCGCCCCCGGCGCGCACATCCCGAAATTCAACGCCTCGGCCCGCGCCTCGTCGGCGCGCCACAGCATCAGCGCGCCACCGCCCGCAGGGCCGCTCATCCACGGCTCCAGCACGCCGATGGCAAACGAGGTGGCAATCGCGGCATCCACCGCGTCGCCCCCCGCCGCCAGCACATCGGCCCCCGCTTGTGCGGCCAGCCGGTGCTGGGCCGCGACCACGCCCTTGTCGGTCTCGATCACGGTTTTCGTGGTGCGCGCCGTGCGCGACAGGTTCACCGACATCTCAGGCCACCTTCACGTCATGCATCGGGCTTTGCGGATCGTGCAAATGGCATTCCACCCGGCCATGCGCGGTTTCCACGGGCCTCGGCGCCACCGCCTTGCAATGCGCCGTGGCCATCGGACAGCGCGGATGGAACTGGCACCCCGACGGCGGGTCGATCGGATTGGGATAGGCCATGCCAAGTTGCGTGTCCGGCACGCCAAGCCCCGGCTCGGGCGTCAGCACCGATTTCAACAAGGCCTGCGTATAGGGATGCCCCGCCCTGTCGAACAGGCCCGCGACATCCGATTCCTCGACGATCCGGCCCAGATACATGACCGCCACGCGCGTCGCCAGATGCTCGACCACCGCCAGATCATGGCTGATGAACAGATATGTCAGCCCGAATTCCTTCCGCAGATCGCCCAGCAGGTTCAGGATCTGGCTTTGCACCGACACATCCAGCGCCGATGTCGGCTCGTCGCAGATCACGATTTCGGGCTTCATGATCAGCGCGCGGGCAATCGCCACACGCTGCCGCTGACCGCCCGACATCTGACTGGGATAGGTGTTCATCACCCGCGCCGGCAGCCCCACGATATCAAGGATATCGCGCACCTTGCGCTCCCACTCTTCGGGGCCGCCCACCTTGTGTACCCGCAACGGAAGCGAGACGATGTCGAAAATGCTCTTGCGTGGATTGAGCGAGGAATAGGGATCCTGAAAGATCGGTTGAATGCGCCGCGCAAGGCTCAGTCGGTCTTGTGCGAGGATTTCCTTGCCGTCGATCAGGACCTGCCCCTTGGTCGGCGCCTCCAGCCCCAGCAGGATCTTGGCCAGCGTGGACTTGCCGCAGCCCGACTCGCCCACAAGGCCCAGCACCTCACCACGCGGCAGCGACAACGACACGTCGTTGACCGCCGTCAGCGGCTTGGCCTTGCCGAAAATCCCCTGCTTGACGCGGTACGTCTTGGTAACGCCCCGCAATTCCAGCACGGCTTGCGATGTCTCTTGGCTCATACGAGGGCCTCCTCTTCGGCGTGGCGCTTGCCATCCTCGTGAATGCAGCGGAACTTGTGGCCGGCCTCCCCCCTGAGCGGGATCGCCTCGTGGCAGGCCGGCAGCGCATGCGGGCAGCGTGTGCGAAACGCGCAGCCCCGGATATCCCCGATCAGCGACGGCACGATGCCGGGGATCGTGCCAAGCCGGCTTCCGCGCTCGGTCTTGCCGGGCAGCGGGATGCACCGCAACAGCCCGCGCGTATAGGGATGGGTGGGCGTGTTGAACACCTCGGTCGCCGCCCCCGTCTCGACCAGCTCGCCGGCATACATCACCGCCACCTTGTCGGCCACACGCGCCACAACGCCCAGATCATGGGTGATCAGGATCATGGCCATATTCATCTCGCGGCCCAGATCATGCAGCAGCCGCAGGATTTGCGCCTGAATCGTCACATCCAGCGCCGTGGTCGGCTCGTCCGCGATGATCAACTCCTGCTTTTTTCCAAAATTTAAGTGCAATTTCATTGGTTTTTTCATCCTTATCAATTGTGGTTACTCTA